>SCQZ01000413.1 GCA_004299665.1 Jatrophihabitans sp. | reverse complement strand
CCGCGCCGGTGACGAACATGTGGTGCGCCCACACCGTCATCGACAGCGCCGAGATCGAGAACGTCGCCAGCACCATGCCCTTGTAGCCGAACAGCGGCTTGCGGCTGAAGACCGGGATGATCTCGGTGATGATGCCGAAGAACGGCACGGCGACGATGTAGACCTCGGGGTGGCCGAAGAACCAGAACAGGTGCTGCCACAACAGTGCGCCGCCGTTGTCCGCCGCGAACACCTGCGCCCCGAGGTGCCGGTCGATCCACAGCACGAGCAGCGCGGCGGTCAGGATCGGGAACGCCACCAGGATCAGCAAGCTGGTGACCAGGATGTTCCAGGTGAAGATCGGCATCCGGAACAAGGTCATGCCCGGCGCGCGCATGGTGATGACCGTCGTGGTCATGTTGACGGCGCCCAGGATGGTCCCCAGGCCGGCCAACGCAAGCCCCATGATCCACAGGTCGGTGCCGACGCCGGGCGAGTTCGTCCCGTTCGACAGCGGCGAGTACATCGTCCAGCCGGCGTCGGCGGGGCCGCCGGGCACCGCGAATCCGGACAGCACGATCAGGCCGCCGAACAGGAACAGCCAGTACGAGAAGGCGTTCAGCCGGGGGAAGGCGACGTCCGGGGCGCCGATCTGCAGCGGCAGCACCAGGTTCGCGAACGCGAACACGATCGGCGTCGCGAACAGCAGCAACATGATCGTGCCGTGCATGGTGAACAGTTGGTTGTACTGCTCCAGCGACAGGAACTGCATGCCGGGGCGGGCGAGTTCGGCGCGCATCAGCATCGCCATCGCCCCGCCGACCATGAAGAACGACAGCGACGTGACCAGGTACATCCGGCCGATCATCTTCGGATCGGTGGTCCGTAGGATCGTGCTGAACCAGCTGCCCCGAGGATCTCGGGTGACCGGACGGGAGGCGACGGTGGTGGGGGAGAGGGTGTCTTCGGGCGGTCGGTCGCTCAGCGTCGTCATCGAATGGGTCCTCGCAGTCTGCTGAGGACTGCCTACCCAGGGGTGCCGGCGTTCTCACCCTTGCTGCTGTGGTGCTCATGGATGGATTTGCTGAGTGCGGACGAGCGACCGATGAGCACGACGCCGCCGATCATGGCGACCAGGCACAGCGCCTCGACGGCCAGTTGCAGCGGCCCGGCGTTCAGGTGGTCGTCGAGGATCGTGATGCCCAGCGCGATCCCTGCGATGGGCTCGGCGGCCGTCGTCGGCGGCAGGGAGTGATCCAGCCGCGCCGCCCGGAAGGCGCTCTGGGTCAGCAGCAGCCCGAAGGCGGCCGAGGCGACGACCACCACGAACCAGGGGGAGCGCAACGCCGACAGCAGCCCGCCGGAGTCGACGTCCAGCAGGGATGCGCGCGTCGCGACGTCCTGCAGGCCGTACAGCAGCCCGGCGCCGCAGGCGATGAGCACCGACTCGGCAGCGAGCGTGCGCTGCCGCTTGGCGAGCACCACGATGACGGCGACGACCCCTGCCGTGACGCCCGCGCCCAGGACGATCGAGGCCAGGCTCGGATCGACGTGGGTCTGCGACCGCGGGTCGCCGACGGCGATGAAGACGCCGAGGGCGGCGCACAGCAACAGGGCACCGGACACCTCGAGCAGCCGGACCCGGGTGCGCCCGATCCAGGCGGCGATCAGGAACGCGAACAGCAGGTTCGCCGACAGCAGCGGCTCGATGAGCGCGACCGGGCCGCGGTCGAGCGCGAGCGCCCCGAGCGCCTGCCCCGCGATCATGGCCAGGATGCCCAGCCACCAGACCCGCTTGTGCATCAGGTGCAGCAGCAGCCGCCACGACAGCAGCTCCGACAGCGCGGCGTGTGCGGCCACGCGCTGCTGCAGCACCCAGCCCAGGCCGAGGCTGAACGCCGCGGCGATACCGATGACGAACAGCATCAGCCGACCGCCGGGGAGCGGGCGAGCACGAAGACCGGCGCCACCATGAGCGCCGCCCCCAGCACCGCGAACGCGAGAGCCGGACCGCTGGTCCGGGTGTGCTCGTCGAGCACGATCGTCCCCCACAGCAGCGAGACCAGCGGGTCGAACAAGGTGATGCCGGGCTGTGCCGCGACGAGCGTTCCCGCGTGCAGCGCGGCCTGGACGAGGATCACCGACCCGATGCCGCAGGCGACGAACCCGTAGGTCTGCCAGGCGGTGAGCAGGCCCGCCACGCCGCCGTCCTGCAGCTGGGTCATGGAGAGCTTGATCAGGCAGGCGGTCAGCCCGAACCCGCTGCCGGCCGCCACGCCGAACCAGGCCGCCCGCCACCGGCGCGGCCCGAGCCGGCCGGCGACGACGGTGCCCGCGATGCCGCCGAACGTCCCGAAGACCGCCAGGACCACCAGCCACGTCGGGGACTTGTGGGGGTTGCCGTCGCGCGGGTCGAGCGCGGCGATGAACAGCGCCAGCCCTCCGGCCAGCACCGCCGCCGCCGTCCACTCGCGGGGCGCGACGCGGTGCGCCAGCAGCATCCCGCCGAAGATCAGCGTGAGCGGCAACTCGATCGCCAGGACCGGCTCCACCGAGGACAGCGTCCCGGTCGCCAGCGCGGCGGCCTGCAGCAGGAACGACGCGGTCATCGCCACGAGCGCGACCAGCCACAGCGGGCGGTGCAGGATCTCGCCCAGCAGCCGCAGCCCGAACTCCTGCTCTTCGGCCTCGCGGTTCACCTTGCGCTGCAGCACGCTGGACAGCGCGTTGCAGCCGGCGGCGACCGCTGCGAGGAAGAGGCTGAAGGGGACCATCCCCCTCATCGTGCCGTGGCAAGGTATCGGTGTGGGTGAGGACCGGGGGTACACGACACCGGAGCCGGTGGGGCGGGTGCTGATCGTGACCGCCGCGATGGGCGCCGGCCACGTCGCGGTGGCCGCCGAACTGGCCCGCCGGCTGCGCGACCGCGCGGCGGAGATCACGACCGTCGACCTGGTCGCTGACGTACCGGTGGCCGGTCTCCGGCTGCGGCGTACCTACCGCACGCTGCTGTCGCGCGCGCCGTGGCTCTACGACGGCGCGATGCGGTTCTGGGCTCGCCGCCCCGGGGCGATGGAGCGCCTCACCGCGCTCGGGGACGGGCCGTTCGCCGACGCGATCGCGCAGCGTGTCGCCCAGGTGCGGCCCGACGTCGTGGTGAGCACCTACAACCTCGGCTCGCAGTGCCTGGGACGCCTGCGGGCGCGCGGGCAGCTCGACGTGCCGGTGATCACGATCGTCACCGACCCGGCGGCGCACCCGTACTGGCTCGGGGCGCGCGGGGACCGGTACCTGGCGTTCCTGCCGCGGACCGTGGCCGACCTGCGCCGTCTCGGCGTCACCGCCGAACTGGTGCGGCCGCTGCTGCGCCCCGAGTTCGCCCGTCCCCCGCAGCGGGAGGCCGCGCGCGCGGCGCTGGCGCTTCGGGGGCGGGTCGTGCTCGTCAGCGGCGGGTCGTGGGCGGCGGGGGACGTCCTCGGCACGGTCGGGGCGCTGGCCGGGGATCCCGGCGTGACGGCGGTCGTGCTGTGCGGTCGTGACCAGGCGCTGCGCCGCGCGCTGACGGGCCGGCCGGGTGTCGTCCCGCTGGGCTGGACCGAGGACGTGGCGGGCGTCCTGACCGCCGCCGACGTCCTCGTCGACAACGCCGGCGGGCTGACCTGCTGGGAGGCATTGTCGGTGGGATGCCCGGTCGTCGAGTACAAGCCGCTGCCGGGGCACGGCCGTCTGAACGCCCGCGTCCTCGCGCAGGTCGGGCTGGCCACGCCGGCCGCGGATCCGCGCACTCTGCGGGCGGCCGTACGTCGGGCGCGCCCCGCCGCTTTCGCGCCGTCGGGCGCGGACGCCGCCGATGTCGTCCTCGCCCGCACGGGCAGCCGTGCGTAGCGCGGTGCTGTCCGCGGGTGCCGCGAGTGCCGCCGGTGCCGTAGGTGTCGTCGCCGCCGCGCACCTGCTGCCCAGCGTCGCTGCCGTGGGCCCGCTGCGGCGGGCGGTGCTGCCACGGCTGTGCGGGGTCGGCGCGGGTGATCATGTCGCCCTCACCTTCGACGACGGACCCGACGCCCGTTCGACCCCGCTGTTCGTCGAGGCGCTCGACCGTCTCGATGTGCGGGCGACCTTCTTCCTGCTCGGCACGCAGGTGCAGGCGGCGCCCGAGGTCGCGGCCGGTACCGCGGCCGCCGGCCACGAGGTCGCCGTGCACGGCTGGTCGCACCGACCGCACCTGCTGCGCACGCCGCGGGCGACCGCCGCGGACCTGCGCCGGAGCCGGGACCTGGTCGCGGAGGTGACCGGCTGCACGCCGCGGTTCTGGCGGCCGCCGCACGGCATCCCCACCGGCGCCGGGCTGCTCGCCGGGGCCCGGCTCGGGATGCGGGCGGTGCTGTGGACCGCCGACGGGCGGGACTGGTCGGCCGGCGCCACGGCGTCGGGCATCGCCTCCCGGATCGGTGCCGCGGTCCGGCCCGGCGGCGTCGTGCTGCTGCACGACAGCGACATCACCTCGGCGCCGGGGTCGTGGCGGCGGGCCCTGGATGCGCTCGGGCCGATCGTCGCCGGGTGCCGGGAGCGCGGCCTGCGGGTGGGTCCGCTGGCGGAGCATTTCATCGTTTGAACACGGCATCGGGCGGGCAGCATCCGATCGCCGCCCCCGACCGCCGGGCGCCGACATACGATGGCGATGCGATGGCCCTGTCCGACTACGAACGCCGCGTCCTGAACGAGATCGAGCACGACCTCGTGCAGGTCGACGCCCGGCCGCTGCTGCTGCGGGCCCTGACGACCCCCTTCTCCGTCGCGATCGGCTGGTCGCTGCTCGTCGCCGGGTGCGTGTGCTCGGCGATCTTCGCCCCGCCGGAGGTGGCCGTGTTGTGCGTGGGGCTCGTCGGGTTCGGGCTCGGCGTCGTCGCCGGCCGTGCCGCGGTCCGGGTGAAGCACGCGTTCGCGCGGGGCAACCCGCGCCGCTGACCGGCCCGGTTCGGTGCCATAGTTCGTTATGGACGCCACGCTGCCGGACCCCGTCTTCCTCGACGAGCGACTGGCGCACTGGGCCGCGGTGGACCCCGACGGGGAGGCGCTGACCTACCTGGACCGCACGTGGACCTGGGGGCAGTGGAACGAGCGGGTGCGGCGGCTCGCCGGGGCGCTGCACGAGTTGGGCATCGGCCGCGGCGACGTCGTCGGGAGCCTGGACAAGAACCACCCCGCCACCGTCGAGCTGACCTTCGCCGCGGCCAGCCTCGGCGCGGCGACGGCGATCTTCAACTGGCGCCTGGCCGGGGACGAGGTCGACTACGCCGTGAACGACTCCGGCGCGCGGGTGCTGGTCGTCGGTACCGGGCTGCTGCCGCTGGTCGGCAAGCTCCGGGACCGGATCCCGCGCGTGGAGCAGGTGGTCGAGGTGACGCCGGACGGCGGCGACGGTGACGCGTACGAGGCGCTGCTGGCGAGCGCGACCCCGCGCGGCAGGTCCGCCGAGACCACGCCGCAGGACGTGTGCGTCGTCATGTACTCCTCCGGCACCACCGGGCGGCCGAAGGGTGTCATGCTCACCCAGGCCAACCTCATCGCGCACACCCTCAACGCCCACGAGGGCTGGGGCTTCGAGCCCGGCGACAAGAACATGGTGGCCATGCCGCTGTTCCACGTCGGCGGCACGTCGTACATCCAGTTCGGGGTGCACGACGGCGTGCCCACCGTCATGACGCGCGAGGCCGACGGCGCCTCGCTGGCCGCGGCGATCATGGCCGGGGCGAACCGCACCTTCCTCGTGCCGGCGGTGCTGGCGCAGGTGCTGCAGGCCGGCCCGCAGGCGATCGCGCTGTTCGGGCGGCTGCGGACGTACTGCTACGGGGCGTCGCCGATGCCGCTGCCGCTGCTGCGCCGGGCGATCGCCGCCTGGCCGGACACCGAGTTCATCCAGGTGTACGGCATGACCGAGGTCGGCGGCGTCATCACCCACCTGATGCCGGCGGAGCACCGGGACCCGGATCACCCGGAGCGGCTCGCCAGCGCCGGGAAGCTCATCCCGGGGGCGGAGCTCCGCGTCGTCGATCCGGTCACCGGCGAGGACGTCCCGCCCGGCGGACACGGCGAGTTGTGGTTCCGGTCGCCGCAGGTGATGAAGGGCTTCCTCAACAAGGCCGACGAGACGGCGGCGACGGTCACCGCGGACGGGTGGCTGCGCAGCGGCGACCTGGGCCGGGTCGACGCCGACGGGTACGTCTACGTGGAGGACCGGCTCAAGGACATGATCATCTCAGGCGGGGAGAACATCTACTCGCCGGAGATCGAGCGCGTCCTGAACGAACACCCGGCGGTGGCCGAGGCGGCGATCATCGGCGTCCCCGACGAGCGGTGGGGGGAGGCGGTGAAGGCGGTGATCACCCTGCACTCCGGCCGCGAGGTGGGGGAGTCGGAGCTGATCGACTACTGCGCCGCCCACCTGGCGCGGTACAAGTGCCCGCGCAGCGTCGACGTCGTCGCCGAGTTCCCGCGCAACCCCACGGGCAAGATCCTCAAACGGGAGCTGCGCCGGCCGTACTGGGAGGGCCGCCAGACCGTGTGAGCGGTCATCCGTTGCCGCTCACGCCAGCAGGTCGTCCGGGCGAAATCGCCGGAGCTCCCGGAAACGTTCGAAGTCGCTGTCGTAGGACACCAGGTCGGCGCGGTGCGACAGCGCGAGTGCCGCGAGGTGCGCGTCGTTGACGAGATTCCCACCGGCGTCGGCCTGCCGGAGCATGGCGGTCAGTACCCGCGCATGGTCGGGGAGGGGCTCGATCATCGCCGTGCCCGGAGCGGTGATCCAGTCCTGGACCTGGCTCGTGGCTTCCTCGAGGGTGAGCGGGTGCGGGAAGATCGACGACCGGGTGGCCAGTCGCAGGAAGGCGAGT
>SCQZ01000412.1 GCA_004299665.1 Jatrophihabitans sp. | reverse complement strand
GTGCCGACCCCGTCCGCGAATAGGCCCGGGGTGTTCGTGTTGCCGAGGTTGGTGACGAGGATCGCGGGCGTGCCCGGATCGATCTTGGTCACCTCCACGTTGCGCACGACCGTGTTGCCGAAGAACGGATCCGCGCTGAGCACCGAGTGGCTGATCTCGTAGACCCGCACGCCGTCGTTGAGCGCGTCGTTGATCGCTCCGGCCCAGACCACCTGCGGGATCTGCCAGTTCGCCGGTGTGAACACGAGCACCAGGGCGCGCTGCGGCAGGTCGACGTTCGTCGCGTCGATGACGACGTGCCGGTAGAAGTCGCTGGTCGCGGTCGTGGTGCCGACGCCGGGTACCGAACCCAGCGGCGTCGTCGCGAGCAGGATGGAGTCGCCCTGCGGCGTGCCCTCGCGGTTGAGCCGGATGTCGGGCTCGGCCGTGACCGAGACGTACACGGTCGACGTCGGCTGCTGCGCGAGCCTGACGTTGTAGGAGTCGATCGTGCCTATCGGTGGCCGGCCCGGCGACCCGTTCAGGGTCTCCTTGACGACCGTCCCGCCGGCGTGCTCGGTGATGATGACCGCGCCCTGGGAGCCCTGTGCCACGCTGACCGACACGCCCGGGATGACCAGGTCCCGGTACAGCTGGTCCGTGGTGATCACGTCGAGGTTGACGGTGCCGCTCGTGCCGTTGATGTCGCGCGAGTAGACGTTGCCGTTGACGTCGCCGGCGACGTTGACCTGGTTGCTGCCCGAGCCGCCGATGACCCGCACGGCGACCCCCGGTGGCGTCGACAGCACGTCGATGGTGTCGTCGCCCTCGAGGGTGTCGATCTCGATCACCTGGATGTTGCGGAACGTCACCGACATGCCGGCGCCGAAGATGCCGTGGTCGGTCACCACGATGTGGTCCGCGAACTCGGTGCCCAGGATGATCAGCTTGTTGAATCCGGTGCCGCCGTCGACGGAGACCGGGGCGTTCATGTTGTACTCGACCTGGTTGTTGCCGGCGCCGGTGCGCACGTCGGTCTGGGCGGCCGTCGAGTAGCCGTTCGTGGTGATCGGCATCGGGATGCAGGCCGGGGCCTCGATGGTCGTGCAGCCACCGGGCAGGATCAGGTTGCCGTTGGAGTCGGTCTGCGCCAGGGCGAAGCCGCGGACCACGAACAGGTTGTTGCCGCCGTCGCCCTCCAGGTGCAGCACGGCGTGGTTGCTGTACACGACGAACGTGTTGTTGCCGGTGCCGCCCTGCGCCACCAGCGGCGAGCTGATGCCGCGGGACAGCCAGCCGCGGGTGGTCGCGACGGTCGCGACGTCGAAGACGTTCTCCGAGGCCAGGTTGCCCGAGCCGCCGAAGGTCGGCGGTGGCGGGGTCGAGGGGACCGCGGCCTGGCTGCGCCGCAGCCCGTAGATCTGCCCGATCTGGAAGTTGTTGTCGCCCGAGCCGCCGTCGAGGTAGGTGGGTGCCGCGTTGTCGTCGACGGCGAAGTAGTTGTTGCCGCCGAGCGCGTAGACGTGCAGGCCGCCGTTGATCGCGCTGTCGTAGTTGATCCGCTCGACGCCGTAGCCACCGGTCGTGCCGGTGACGGTGCTGCCGCCGAGGTTGGCCTGGGTCGCGGCCAGCGACGCGTGCAGCAGCGCCACGAAGCCGGAGCCGGCCGAGTAGGAGTCACCCGAGTGCGGGGTGCTCGGGTTGCCGGTGCCCTGGTAGAGCGCCGGGCGGGCGCCGGTCTCGCCGATGATCCCGGCCGGCGTGCCGCGCAGCAGGAAGATGTCGTTGGTCGCGTACTCGTGCCCGGCGTTCGGGCCCGTAGTCACCACGCCGGTCGAGTCGGGGTGGGTTCCGTCGGTGAAGGTGTCGTAGCCGTAGATGTTCAGCGTGTCGGTCCCGTCGGCCGGCGCGTGCGAGCCGAGGACGTTGATCTCGTAGTTGTTGCTGGTGAACTGGCTGCCGCTGGTGAAGATGTTGTAGACGTTGCTGCCGGACTGGCCGTCGAGCGTGAGCGTGGCGCCGCGTGCGACGTCGCTTCCCAGCGCGACCATGCTCTGCAGCCGGTTGACGACGAGCGTGTCGACACAGGTGGGGGCCGATCCGCACGGCGCCGCGTACGCGCCTGCGACCGTCGGCGTGCTGTCGCCGTACGCGCGGGTCTGCCCGACCAGCACGGTGCGGTCGAAGACGATCGTGTCGGCCTCGTTGTTGCCGAACACCCGGGTCAGCCCGCCGCCGGTGCCGTTGCTGATCAGCCCGGGCGCGCCGGACGCCGGCTGGCCGCTGCGCAGGACGATCACGGTGCCGTCGCCGACGCTGGTGTCCGTGCCCGGCACCGCGCAGACGCCGGTGGCGGCACCGTGGCAGTCACCGTAGATGTCGATGTTGCCGGTCTGGTTCGCCTGCCGGTTCGGGTCGCCGCCGTTGCCGGGGTGGGTGTCGGTGGCCGAGGTGGTCGCGATGATCTGGCTGCTCGGGTCGGTGACGACGTCGTCGGCGGAGCGGAGCTGGACGTTGCCGTTGTCCGCCTCGACCAGCCCCTGCGGAACCGGCTGCGGCGAGTTCTCGACGACCAGCGTGCTGCCGGCGTGCAGCAGCAGGATGTCGTTGCCCTCGGCGCCGGTCTCGGTGCTGGTCAGACGGACGTTCGTCGGTGCGGCGACGTTGCCGGCGTTCTCCCCGGCGTGGGCGAGCAGCACGTTGAACGGCCCCTCGACCTGGGTCAGGAAGATGCTGCCGTCCGCCTGCGCGGCGACGTCGCAGGTCGCGGTCACGGCGCGCTGCGCGTCGGTGGCGTTCTGGTAGTTGGCGCCCTGGTACAGCAGCGTGAACGTGCTGGCGCAGCCGCTGCCCTTGGCCGAGTCGAGCTTGAGGTCGTTGCCGCCGCCGGGGTCGCCGATGCTGCCGTACCGGGCCAGCAGGTCGATCGTGTTGCCGATGACGTTGGCCGCGGTGCCGCCGGCACCGCCATTGTGGCCGTCGGTGATGGAGCCGTCGAAGTTCGTCAGGGAGATGTCGGCGCACGTCGTCGCGCTCGCGTTGAAGCACGTGGTCACCGTGTCGACGTGCAGGTCGCCGGTGGTCTGGGATATCCGGACGATGCCGGGGGCGCTGGCGTTGAGCACGCCGAACCGGTCGACGGAGGACTGGATCTCCAGGAAGTTGCTGTCCTGCCCGATCGTCCCGGTGTTCGCGGTCAGCGTGATGTTCACGCCGACGACGTCGCGGTTGGACGAGGCAGGTGTCTCGCCGGCCGGCGGCGGGTTGGGCGACGGCTGCGGCGCGTCGTAGATCGAGCCGGGCGCCGTCAGGGTGACGTCGTCGTCGGTGGACCTGATGACACCGACGCGCAGGTCACCCTGGTTCTCGGTGACCTTGATGAAGCCGTTGGTGTCGGCGTTGACGGTGCCGTAGGTGGTCGCCGTGACGCCCGAGGCCGGCTGCTCGATCTGCACGAGGGCGATCACGTTGATCCGGGTGGCGCCCGTGCTGTCGTCGGCCGCGAACACGTCGATCAGGCCGTTGGCGCCGTTCGACCCGGCGTCGATCCAGCTGAAGTTGTAGGTGCTCGCGGTCTCGCCGCCGCCGGTCGCGAAGGCGCCGGGCTCGTACGTCGGGTTCGGGCAGCCGGTGGTGTAGTAGCAGTGCGTGCCGTCCGGTTGGTAGAACGTGACGTAGGTGCCGGAGATCCCGTTCGGGTTCGTGGCCGAGACGTTCACGCCGGGGATCGCCGGAGCGGTGGTCTGGTAGATGGTCGGGCGCAGCCGCACGTAGACGCTGTCCCCCGCGACCAGGCTGTCGATCGGGATGACGTACGCCGGCGTCTGCGGGTTGGCGATCGCCGGGTCGCGCAGCCGGGTCAGCAGGTCGAGGTACTGGCTGTTCCCGGACTGTGCGGTCAGGTGCTCCTGGTGGCCGGCCCACTGGATCAGGTCGATGTTCAGGTACGCGCCCGCCGACCCGATCGAGGTGCCGGCGCTCAGGTGCGCGATGTTCGACTGGATCAGCGACGTGCGGGTGCCGTCGTAACTGCTCGCGCCGCCGCGCGAGGACGACGAGGAGATCGAGCCGGTGCTCGAGACGTCGGTCTCGCCGATCGGGTTTGTGATCGTGCCGTTGATCAGCAGGTCCGGCGGCGCGGACGTGTTGGTGTTGCTGATCGTGATGAGCGTCGGGTCGACCTGGCGCACGATCGCGAACGTCGGGCCGGTGTTGCCACCGGGTGCGTTCAGCCACACCGTGGGGTTCGTCGTGCTGAACGGGTAGATGTTGTCGACGACCAGCCGCCGGGTCGACTGGTTGATGATCGTGACCGTCTTCCAGTTGTCCCGGAAGTTGAACGTGCCCCAGTAGTGGCTGCCGACGACGGATCCGCCGTCGATGGTGCCGCCGGAGGTCGAGAACAGCACGTTGCCGGTGCCGGTGTTGGTGAGGTCGTTGACCTCGATCTCGCTCTTGGCCACCAGGGGGTCGTGCGGTGCCGGGTCGAGCACCCCGTTGGCCGAGATGTTGATCGCCGTGACGACGCTGCCGTCGGGACCGATGATCAGCAACGGGTTCGGGCCGGAGTAGATGACGACGTCGGCGTTCCAGTGGATGGCACGCGTCTGGTTGTCCACGTCGCTGCCGGACTGGTCGGCCTGTGCGTACAGGGCCAGGTTGCCCTTTCCGGTGGTGCTGACCAGCGGGCTGGTCCAGGCGGTGTCGTTGGTGGTGCAGACCGAGGCGTTGGAACCGTTGCAGACGATGATCCGCGGGCCGGCCACCACGGTGACGCCCTGGGCGGCGGACACGATGTCCTGCAGGTTCAGGTTCTCGTCGCCACCGGGGACCGACGGGCCGATGCAGATGCAGATCGGCGTGCGGGTGTGGTCGCGGTGGTCGTTGAGGTGGAAGGCGCGGACGTCGACGCCGTTGATGCCGGAGAGCAGCGTCGGG
>SCQZ01000411.1 GCA_004299665.1 Jatrophihabitans sp. | reverse complement strand
CGAACGCTCCAAGAACCAAGCCATCCGCCAACTCGAAGCGCTCGGCTACCACGTCAACATCGAACCGCGACCAGCCGCCTAACAGCCTCACTCACGTTCTCTTCAAGTCAGGCGACCGGTCCGCAGCCTCACCTCGGGCCGACGAGTTCGTCGATGAGGGTCTTCGCGTCGGGGCAACGGTCGAGCAGTTCCCCCACGTGCGCCCTCGTGCCGCGCAGCGGCTCGAGCATCGGGACCCGCACCAGCGAGTCCCGCCCCACGTCGAAGATCACCGAGTCCCACGACGCCGCGGCGACACTCGGGCCGTAGCGTCGCAGGCACTCGCCGCGGAAGTAGGCGCGGGTGTCCGCCGGCGGGCTGCTCACGGCGGCCCGCACGTCGGCCGGGTCGACCAGCGTCGTCATCGAGCCGCGTGAGACCAGCCGGTGGTAGAGCCCCTTCTCGGGGCGCACGTCGGAGTACTGCAGGTCGATCAGCTGCAGCCGCGGCGAGTCCCAGCCCAGGCCGTCGCGGTCGCGGTAGCCGTTGAGCACGCGCAGCTTGGCCACCCAGTCCAGCTCGCCGGCCAGGCTCATCGGGTCGGCCGCCAGCCGCGCCAGGACCGACTCCCACCGGCCGAGCACGTCGCGCGTCTGGTCGTCGGCATCGTTCCCGTACCGGTCGTCGACGAACTTGCGGGCCCGGTCCAGGTACTCCCCCTGCAACTCCAGCGCGGTGATCGTCCGGCCGTCGCAGAGGGTGATCGCGTGGCGCAGCGACGGGTCGTGCGACACCTGGTGCAGTTCGCGGACCGGCTGGGAGATGGCCAGGTCGCCGGCGAGGACGTCCTCCTCGATCATCGCCAGCACCAGCGCGGTCGTCCCCAGCTTGAGGTACGTCGAGACCTCCGCCAGGTTCGCGTCGCCGATGATCACGTGCAGCCGCCGGTAGCGGTCGGCGTCCGCGTGCGGCTCGTCGCGGGTGTTGACGATCGGCCGCTTCAGCGTGGTCTCCAGCCCCACCTCGACCTCGAAGAAGTCCGCGCGTTGGGAGATCTGGAAGCCCGCCGTCCGGCCGTCCTGGCCGATCCCGACCCGGCCCGCGCCGCAGATCACCTGGCGGGTGGTGAAGAACGGCACGAGGTGGCGCACCAGCGCGGCGAACGGCGTGTCCCGCCGGCACAGGTAGTTCTCGTGCGCGCCGTAGGAGACCCCCTTGTTGTCGGTGTTGTTCTTGTACAGGTTGATCGGCGTGTTGACGCCCGGCAGCGTCGCGACCCGCCGGGCGGCCTCGAGCATCACCAGTTCGCCGGCCTTGTCCCAGCGGACCGCGTCGAGCGGGTTGGTCACCTCCGGCCCGGAGTACTCCGGGTGCGCGTGGTCGACGTACAGGCGCGCGCCGTTCGGCAGGATGACGTTCGACATCCCGGTGTCCTCTTCGGCCTCGATGAACTCCTGCGCGATGGTGCCGCTGCCGCCCAGGTCGAAGCCGCGCGCGTCGCGCAGCGGCGACTCCTCCTCGAAGTCCCAGCTGGCCCGGCGGGCACGGCCGGGGGGCAGGGTGCCCGCGTACGCGTTGACGACCTGCGCCGACAGGAGCATCGCGTTGGCGTTCGGCTGGCCGGGCAGGCTCACACCGTACTCGACCTCGGTGCCCATCACGCGCTTCACCGTCACGGTCCCCAGGCTACGGCCGCGCAGGGAATAGCGTGTGACGGGTGCGGATCGAGGCGTTCGGCGAGCCGACCGGGCAGGGCTGGGCGCAGATCGCCTACCTGGCGATCGCCCTCGGCCTGTCGCTGTGCATCGGCGCGGAACGGGAGGCGCAACAGAAGTCGGCGGGCATCCGGACCTATCCGCTGGTCGGGGTCGGTGCCGCGCTGTTCATGCTGGTCAGCAAGTACGGCTTCACCGACGTGCTCGGCGATCACGTGTCGCTCGACCCCTCCCGCGTCGCCGCGCAGATCGTCACGGGCGTCGGCTTCATCGGCGGTGGCCTGATCTTCGTCCGCAGGGACATGGTCCGGGGGCTGACCACGGCAGCGAGCGTCTGGCTGACGGCGGCGATCGGCGCCAGCGCGGGTGCCGGCCTGGTGGTGCTGGCCACCGCCACCACCGCGATGTACTTCGTCGTGCTCTACGCGCTGCACCCCGTCGGGCGGGTGGTGTCCGCGATCCGTCCGACCGCGACCGGGTTGCGGGTCACCTACCTGGACCGGATCGGCGTCCTGCGCGAGGTGCTCAACGTGATCACGGCGCGCGGCTTCCTCATCGCCGAACTGAGCACCGCCCGCGCCCCCGACGCCGACCACAGCGAGCACGACCACCGCCGGGACCGGGAACTGGGCCAGCCGCAGGACCACAGCGTGCAGGTGACCGTGGAGCTCGCCGGACGGGGCGACCGCGAGGCGCTGGCCGCGGCGTTGAGCGAGGTG
>SCQZ01000047.1 GCA_004299665.1 Jatrophihabitans sp. | reverse complement strand
GCGCCGCACCAGAGCGTGCAGGTGTTGGTCGCGGAGGTCGACGGCACGGACGGCGTCACGATCACCGAAGGGAGCCGGTCGTGAGGCACCTGCTCTCCGCGGCGGACCTCGACCGCGACGAGGCGCTGGCGATCCTCGACGCCGCGGCCCGGATGCACGACATCCAGAACCGTGAGGTCAAGAAGCTGCCGCCGCTGCGCGGCCGCACGATCGTCAACCTGTTCTTCGAGGACTCCACGCGCACCCGCTCGTCGTTCGAGCTCGCGGGCAAGTGGCTCTCCGCGGACGTGATCAACGTCAGCGCCAAGGGCTCCAGCGTCAGCAAGGGCGAGAGCCTGCGCGACACCGCGCTGACCGTCGCCGCCATGGGGGTGGACGCCCTGGTGGTGCGGCACAACGCCTCCGGCGCGGTACAGCGGGTGGCCGGGTGGGTGGACTGCGTGGTCGTCAACGCCGGCGACGGCACCCACGAGCACCCGACGCAGGCGCTCCTGGACGCGTACACGCTGCGGCGCCGCCTGGGCGACCTCGCGGACCGGCACGTGGTCATCGCCGGCGACATCACCCACAGCCGGGTGGCCCGCTCCAACGTGCTGCTGCTGCGCACCCTGGGCGCGCGCGTCACCCTCGTCGCGCCCCCGACGCTGATGCCGTCCGGGGTGTCGAGCTGGCCGTGCACGACGAGCTGGGACATGGACGCCACGCTGTCGGGCAAGGCGCACGGCGACGTCGACGCGGTGATGATGCTGCGGGTCCAGCGCGAGCGGATGAGCGGCGGGTACTTCCCCACGGCGCACGAGTACGCCGTCGAGTACGGACTCTCGCCCGCCCGGCTGGACCTGCTCGGCGCCGACGTGCCGGTGCTGCACCCCGGGCCGATGAACCGCGGCGTGGAGATCTCCTCGGCCGCGGCGGACGGGCGGCGCTCCGCCGTGCTCGACCAGGTCCAGGCCGGCGTCGCAGTGCGAATGGCGGTGCTGTACCGGCTGCTCTCCAGCGCCGCGCCCCCGGCCGCCGAGGACACCGCCGCCCGGGGAGCGGTCCAGGAGGTGGCGGAGTGAGCATCCTGATCAGGGGCGCGCGCCCGCTCGGCGGCACGGCGACCGACGTACTGGTCGACGACGGCGCGATCGCCGGGATCGGCTCCGGACTCTCCGGCGACGAGGTGATCGACGCCGGCGGCCTGGTGCTGCTGCCCGGCCTCGTCGACCTGCACACCCACCTGCGCGAGCCCGGCCGCGAGGACGCCGAGACGGTTGCCACGGGCTCGGCCGCGGCCGCCCTGGGCGGCTACACCGCGGTGCACGCGATGGCCAACACCGACCCGGTCGCCGACACCGCCGAGATCGTGACCCAGGTCGCCCGGCTCGGGGACCGCGCCGGACTGGTCGAGGTGCGCCCGGTCGGCGCGGTGTCCAAGCGGCTGGCCGGCGAGGAACTGGCCGAGATCGGCACCATGGCGCGGTCGGCGGCGCGGGTGAGGATCTTCAGCGACGACGGCCGGTGCGTCGCCGACTCCCGGTTGATGCGCCGCGCGCTGGAGTACGTCAAGCCCTTCGGCGCCGCGGTCGCCCAGCACGCGCAGGACCCGCGGCTGGCCGACGGCACGGCCTGCTGCCACGAGGGGGAGGTCTCCGGCCGGCTGGGCCTGCCGGGCTGGCCGGGGGTCGCGGAGGAGTCGGTGGTCGCCCGCGACGTGATGCTCGCCGAGCACACCGGGTCGCGCCTGCACGTGTGCCACGTCTCGACGGCCGGGACCGTCGAGGTGATCCGCTGGGCGAAGGCGCGCGGCATCGACGTCACCGCCGAGGTCACCCCGCACCACCTGCTGCTGACCTGTGACCTGCTGGCCGGCTATGACCCGGTCTTCAAGGTCAACCCGCCGCTGCGGCCCGAGGAGGACGTCACCGCGCTGCGGGAGGCGCTGGCCGACGGGACGATCGACGCGGTCGCCACCGACCACGCCCCGCACGCCGACCACGACAAGGACCACGCCTTCGCCGACGCCGCCTTCGGGATGCTCGGGCTGCAGACCGCGCTCGCGGTGGTCGCCGAGGCCCTCGTCGCGACCGGCCGGCTGGACTGGGCGGGGGTGGCCGACCGGATGAGCGTGCGCCCCGCGCGCATCGGCCGCGTCGCGGGGCAGGGCGGCGCGATCGAGGTCGGGGCCGCCGCCAACCTGGTGCTGGTCGACCCGGACGCGTCGTGGACGCTCGAGGCCGCGGACGTCGTCTCGCGCTCGCGCAACACGCCCTACCTGGGCCGCGCCCTGCCCGCGCGGGTGGTGGCGACCCTGTTCCGCGGCCGGCCCACCGTCCGGGACGGCAAGCTCGTGAACGGGCTCGCGCCGTGACCCCCGCGACCCCCGGCGCGACCCCCGGCGCGAGTTGTCCGCGCTTCGCCACCCTCATCGGTGGCGAAGCGCGGACAAGTAGGTGGTCAGGTGGACACACGGAGAGGGTGACTGATCAGTGACAGCGGCGATCCTGGTGCTCGAGGACGGCCGGAGTTTCCGCGGCGAGTCCTACGGTGCGCGTGGCGAGACCTTCGGCGAGGCGGTCTTCAACACCGCAATGACCGGATACCAGGAGACCCTGACCGACCCCTCCTACCACCGGCAGGTCGTGGTCCAGACCGCCCCCCACATCGGCAACACCGGCGTCAACGACGAGGACCCGGAGTCGCCGCGGATCTGGGTGTCGGGCTACGTGGTGCGTGACCCGTCCCGTCGGGCCTCGAACTGGCGCGCGCGCCGCGGCCTGGACGAGGAACTGGTGGCCCAGAACGTCGTCGGGATCAGCGGGATCGACACCCGCGCCCTGACCCGCCACCTGCGTGAGCGGGGCGCGATGCGCTGCGCGATCTCCAGCACGGACCTGGATCCCGGATCGCTGCTGCGCAAGGTCCTCGACTCACCGCCGATGGCCGGCGCGGACCTGTCGGCGCAGGTGAGCACCCCGCGGCCCTACACCGTCGAGGCGATCGGCGAGCGGCGCTTCAGCGTCGCGGCGTTGGACTACGGCATCAAGGCGATGACGCCGCGGCGCCTGGCCGAGCGCGGCATCACCAGTCACGTGCTGCCCTGCACGTCCAGCGCCGAACAGATCGTCGCGACCGGGGCGGACGCGGTGTTCCTGTCCAACGGCCCGGGCGATCCGGCAACGGCCGACGACGCGGTCGCCACCGTGCGCGACCTGCTGCGGCGCGGCGTGCCCATCTTCGGCATCTGCTTCGGCAACCAGGTCCTGGGCCGGGCCTACGGCCTGGGCACCTACAAGCTCGGCTACGGCCACCGCGGCATCAACCAGCCCGTGCAGGACCGGCGCACCGGCAAGGTAGAGATCACCGCCCACAACCACGGCTTCGCCGTCGCGGCGCCGCCGGATCGCGCCACCGAGACCGAGTTCGGTGCGGTGGAGGTCAGCCACGTGTGCCTGAACGACGGCGTCGTCGAGGGGCTGCGGGCGCGGGACGTGCCGGCCTTCAGCGTCCAGTACCACCCGGAGGCCGCCGCCGGCCCGCACGACGCCGCCTACCTGTTCGACCGCTTCGTCGACCTGCTCGAAGGAGGCAAGAACTAGTGCCGAAGCGCACCGACATCGAGCACATCCTCGTCATCGGTTCCGGCCCGATCGTCATCGGCCAGGCGTGCGAGTTCGACTACTCCGGGACGCAGGCCTGCCGGGTGCTGCGGGCCGAGGGGTTCCGTGTCAGCCTGGTCAACTCCAACCCCGCGACGATCATGACCGACCCGGAGTTCGCGGACGCCACGTACGTCGAACCGCTCACCGCCGAGTTCGTCGAGAAGGTCATCGCGCGCGAGCGCCCGGACGCGTTGCTGCCGACGCTGGGCGGGCAGACGGCGCTGAACCTCGCGGTGCAGTTGCACGAGACGGGGGTGCTCGAGCGCTACGGCGTCGAACTGATCGGCGCCGACATCGAGGCCATCTCGCGCGGCGAGGACCGCCAGCGGTTCAAGGACATCGTCCGCTCGATCGGCGGCGACGTGCCCGCCTCGCGGGTCTGCCACAGTGTCGAGGAGGCCGCCGCGTTCGCCGCGACCGTCGGCAACCGGGTCGTCATCCGCCCCAGCTTCACCATGGGCGGCCTCGGGTCGGGGCTGGCCGGCAAGGGGGATCCCGCCGAGGTGCGCGACCTGGTCGGGCGCGGGTTGGCCGCCAGTCCCGTCCACGAGGTGCTGGTCGAGGAGAGCGTGCTGGGCTGGAAGGAGTTCGAGCTCGAACTGATGCGCGACCGCAACGACAACGTCGTGGTCGTCTGCTCCATCGAGAACCTCGACCCGATGGGGGTGCACACCGGCGACTCGATCACGGTCGCACCCGCCATGACGCTGACGGACCGCGAGTATCAGCACATGCGCGACGTCGGCATCGCGGTGCTGCGCGAGGTCGGCGTCGACACCGGCGGCTGCAACATCCAGTTCGCGTTCGACCCCGCCACCGGCCGGATGATCGTCATCGAGATGAACCCGCGGGTGTCCCGCTCCTCCGCGCTGGCATCGAAGGCGACCGGCTTCCCGATCGCCAAGATCGCCGCGAAGCTCGCCGTCGGCTACACCCTCGATGAGATCCCCAACGACATCACCCGCGAGACCCCGGCCAGCTTCGAGCCGGCGCTGGACTACGTCGTCGTCAAGGTGCCGCGGTTCGCCTTCGAGAAGTTCCCGGGCGCGGACCCGGTGCTCACGACGCACATGAAGAGCGTCGGGGAGGCGATGGCGATCGG
This sequence comes from Jatrophihabitans sp., assembly GCA_004299665.1. Classification (GTDB taxonomy): domain Bacteria; phylum Actinomycetota; class Actinomycetes; order Mycobacteriales; family Jatrophihabitantaceae; genus FW021-bin43. The sequence goes on along the minus strand of SCQZ01000047.1, from coordinate 2,219 downwards.
GCGCAACTTCCCGGAGGCGCTGGGCAAGGCGTTGCGCTCCATGGAGACCCGGGCGGCCGGCTTCTGGACCCGCCCCGACCTGCCCGGGACGCTGGAGGAGGTGCTGGCCGTCGCGGCCGTCCCCACGGACGGACGGCTGTACGCCGTCGAGCAGGCGCTGCGGATGGGCGCGGGCGTCGAGCAGGTCGCGGCCGTGACCCTCATCGACCCCTGGTTCGTCGACGAGATCGCCCAGATATCCGAGCTGCGCGGCGTGCTGGTGGACGCGCCGGCCCTCACCCCGGAGCTGCTGCGCCGGGCCAAGCGGCAGGGGATCTCCGACCGGCAGCTCGCCTGCCTGCGACCGGAACTGTCCGGCGAGGACGGCGTGCGGCTGCTGCGGCACCGAGCGGGCATCCGCCCGGTCTACAAGACGGTCGACACCTGCGCCGCCGAGTTCGCCGCCGCGACCCCGTACTTCTACTCGGCCTACGACGAGGAGAGCGAGGTCGGCGAGCAGCGCGACCGGCAGAAGGTGATCATCCTGGGCAGCGGCCCGAACCGCATCGGGCAGGGCATCGAGTTCGACTACTCGTGCGTGCACGCCGTCATGGCCCTGCGCGCCGCGGGGTACGAGACGATCATGATCAACTGCAACCCGGAGACCGTCTCCACGGATTACGACACCGCTGACCGGCTGTACTTCGAGCCCCTGACCTTCGAGGACGTCCTCGAGGTGGTGACCGCGGAGCAGGCGAGTGGTCAGGTGGCCGGGGTGATCTGCACCCTCGGCGGGCAGACGCCGCTGGGGCTCGCGCAGCGCCTCAAGGACGCCGGCGTCCCCGTCCTCGGCACCCAGCCGGAGGCGATCGACCTCGCCGAGCACCGCGGCGCCTTCGGGCGGGTGCTCGCCGCCGCCGGGCTACCCGCCCCGCGGCACGGCACCGCGACCAGTTTCGAGCAGGCGAAGGCAGTCGCCGACGAGATCGGGTACCCGGTGCTGGTGCGGCCGTCGTACGTCCTGGGCGGGCGCGGCATGGAGATCGTCTACGACGAGGATCACCTGGCCGACTACATCGGCCGGGCGACGGAGATCACCGACGACCATCCGGTGCTGGTGGACCGGTTCCTGGACGACGCGGTGGAGATCGACGTGGACGCCCTCTACGACGGACAGGAACTGTACCTCGGCGGGGTGATGGAGCACATCGAGGAGGCCGGCATCCACTCGGGCGACTCGGCCTGCGCGCTGCCGCCGATCACGCTCGGCGTCGCCGACATTGCGGCGGTGCGGCGCTCGACGCTCGCCCTCGCCGAGGGGATCGGCGTGCGAGGTCTGATCAACGTGCAGTACGCCATCGCCGGCGACGTGCTGTACGTGCTCGAGGCCAATCCGCGGGCCAGCCGCACCGTCCCGTTCGTCTCCAAGGCGACGGCGGTGCAACTGGCGAAGGCGGCGGCGCGCATCGCGCTCGGCACGACGATCGCCCAACTGCGCGCCGAGGGGCTGCTGCCCGCGTCCGGGGACGGCGGCGAGCTGCCCGAGGGCGCCCCGATCGCCGTCAAGGAGGCGGTGCTGCCGTTCTTCCGGTTCCGCACCCCGGCAGGCGATTCCATCGACTCGCTCCTGGGACCGGAGATGAAGTCGACCGGCGAGGTGATGGGCTTCGACGAGACGTTCGGCACCGCCTTCGCCAAATCGCAGACCGCGGCCTACGGCTCGTTGCCGGTCAAGGGGACGATCTTCGTGTCGATCGCCGACCGCGACAAGCGGGCCGCGATCTTCCCGGTCAAGCGCCTGTCCGACCTGGGCTTCCGGGTGCTCGCCACGGCGGGGACGGCCCGCGTGCTGCGGCGCAACGGCGTGCCCGTCGAACTCGTCGGCAAGTTCAGCGACGGCCCGGGCAACGTCGTGGAGAAGATCCTCGCCGGCGAGGTCGACCTCGTGATCAATACGCCGCGCGGGGCACCGGGCAACTCCGGCCCGCGGGTGGACGGCTACGAGATCCGCACCGCCGCCGTCACCGCCGGGATCCCCTGTGTGACGACCGTGCAGGGCGCGGCCGCGGCGGTGCAGGGCATCGAGGAACTCGTGCGCGGTGAACTCGGGGTGCGGCCGCTGCAGGAACGCCATCGCGACCTCGACGCCTGGCGCAGCGCCCGATGAGCGCGGCACCGCCGCCGGGCCCGGCGAGCGCACCCTGCGCCGAGCGTCCGGCCGGCGCGGTCCAAGAGCGCTG
>SCQZ01000410.1 GCA_004299665.1 Jatrophihabitans sp. | reverse complement strand
CCGCCATGATCGCGCGCTGTCAGGCGGTGAGGCTGGGGAGTACCCCGGTGTAGCCGCGGGCCGCGGCTTGTCGTTCCTCGCTGACGGTGCCGTAGAGGGTGTCGCGTTGGCGGACGGTGCGGCCGGGTAGCGGCGCGACGATCTCCTGCAGTTGGGCGACGGTTTTGGCCGAGCCGTGCTGGCTGCCGGCCATGCGGCTGATGGTCTCCTCCATGAGGGTGCCGCCGAGGTCGTTGACGCCGGAGCGGAGCATGTCGCGGCAGCCCTGGACGCCGAGTTTGACCCAGGAGGTCTGGATGTTGTCGATGCGCCGGTGCAGCAGGATGCGGGCCATGGCGTGCACGGCGCGGTTCTCGCGGCGCGTCGGCCCCGGGCGGGCCACGCCGGCGAGGTAGATCGGGGCGTTGGTGTGGATGAACGGCAATGCCACGAACTCGGTGAAGCCACCGGTGCGGTCCTGGATGCGGGCCAGGGTACGGAAGTGGCCGAGCCAGTGGGCCGGGTTGTCCACGTGCCCGTACATCATGGTGCTGGAGGAGCGGATGCCCAGTTCGTGCGCGGTGGTGATGACCTCGATCCAGGTCGCGGCCGGCAGCTTGCCCTTGGTCAGCAGCCAGCGCACGTCGTCGTCGAGGATCTCCGCGGCGGTGCCGGGGATGGTGTCCAGGCCGGCGTCCTTGGCGGCGGCGAGCCAGTCCCGGATCGACATGCCGGTGCGGGAGGCGCCGTTGACGACCTCCATCGGGCTGAAGGCGTGCACGTGCATGCCCGGGGTGCGCGCCTTGACGGTGCGGGCGATGTCGAAGTACGCGGTGCCCGGCAGGTCCGGGTGGATGCCGCCCTGCATGCACACCTCGGTCGCGCCCAGCGCCCAACCCTCCTCGGCGCGGCGGCCGATGTCCTCCAGGGACAGGGTGTACGCGTCGGCGTCGGTGCGGCGCTGCGCGAAGGCGCAGAACCGGCAGCCGGTGTAGCAGACGTTGGTGAAGTTGATGTTGCGGTTGACGATGTAGGTGACCTCGTCCCCGACGACGTCGCGGCGCAGCGCGTCGGCCAGCGCGCACACCGCGTCCAGCTCCGCCCCGTCGGCGTGCAGCAGCGCCAGCGCGTGCGCGTCCGACAGCCCGGACGGGTCGCGTTCGGCGGCCCGCAACGCGGCCGCCACGTCCGCGTCGAGCCGCTGCGGGGCACCGGTGCGGCGGGCCTGCTCGCGCACCGCGTCCCAGTCGCCGTAGACGGCGTCGAAGTCCGCCCGCCGGTCCGAGGTGCGCCCGTCGGAGTCGATGCCCGTGTGCAGGTCCACCCGACCGGAAGAGGTCCAGTCCTGGTCCGGCTCCTGCCACGGCAACCCCGCCGGAACCGCCTCCGCGCGCGCCAGCCCGGTCCCGGCCTCGGCCAGCGCCGCGACGTGCCGCATCACCCGTGGGTCCAGCCACGGCTCACCGGCCCGCACGTACCGCGGGTACACGGTCAGCCGCTCCCGCAGCACGAACCCGGCCTCGGCGGTCCGGGCAGCCAGGTCGTCGATCTGCGGCCACGGACGCTCGGGGTTCACATGATCGGGCGTCAACGGCGACACGCCGCCCCAGTCGTCGATCCCCGCCCGCAACAGCAGCGCGAACTCCCGCTCGATCAAGTTGGGCGGCGCCTGCAGCCGCATCCGCGGCCCCAGCACCAGCCGCGCCACCGCCACCGTCGCCGCCAGATCCTCCAGCTCCGCGTCCGGCATCCGCGCCATCGCCGTGTCCGCCTTGGCGCGGAAGTTCTGCACGATCACCTCCTGGATGCCGCCGTAGGCCCGCGCCACCTTCCGGATCGCGAACAGCGACTCCACCCGATCCGCCGCCGTCTCCCCGATCCCGATCAGGATCCCGGTCGTGAACGGGATACTCGAACGCCCGGCATCCTCCAACACCCGCAACCGCACCGCCGGATCCTTGTCCGGCGACCCGAAATGCGCGCCGTGCGGATCGGTGAACAACCGCCGCGACGTCGTCTCCAACATCATCCCCATCGACGGGGCCACCGGCTTGAGGCGCTGCAACTCCTCCCACGACATCACCCCCGGGTTCAGATGCGGCAACAACCCGGTCTCCTCCAACACCCGCACCGCCATGGCCCGCACATACGCCAACGTCGAGTCGTACCCGTGCGCGTCCAGCCACTCCCGCGCCGCCGGCCACCGCTGCTCCGGCCGGTCCCCCAACGTGAACAGCGCCTCCTTGCACCCCAGCACCGCGCCCCGCCGCGCGATCTCCA
>SCQZ01000409.1 GCA_004299665.1 Jatrophihabitans sp. | reverse complement strand
CAGGGCGGCGCTGGAGGTCCTCGGGCCGGGGGCGAGCGCCCGCCAGGTCGTCGAGCACGTCTACGTCGACGTCGACCGGGCCCTGTGGTGGGCGGCCGAGCTGAGCGTCAACGCCCAACTCGCGTACCTGCGCGGCGAGTAGCGGTCGCGGCGGCGACCGCAGGGGGTGGTTACCGGGCCCGGCGCGCGAGGCGCTCGCGGTCGAGGATCACGACGCTCTTGCCCTCGAGGCGCAGCCAGCCGCGGGTGGCGAAGTCGGCGAGCGCCTTGTTCACGGTCTCGCGCGAGGCGCCGACCAGTTGCGCCAGCTCCTCCTGGGTGAGGTCGTGTGTGACCCGCAGATGGCCGCCCTCGACCGAGCCGAACCGCTGCGCGAGTTGGAGCAGCTGCTTGGCCACGCGACCGGGGACGTCGACGAAGATGAGGTCGGCGAGCATCGTGTTGGTGCGCCGCAGCCGCCGGGCGACGACGCGCAGCAGTTGCATCGCGATCTCGGGACGCTCCCGCACCCAGTTCTGCAGCGCCTCCTTGGGCAGCTTGGCGACGCGGGCGTCGGTGACGATCGTCGCCGTGGCGGTGCGCGGACCCGGGTCGAACAGCGACAGCTCGCCGAACTGGTCGGACGGGCCCATGACGGCGACCAGGTTCTCGCGCCCGTCGGAGGACCGCCGGCCGAGCTTCACCTTGCCCGAGAGCACGATGTACAGGCTGTCGCCCGGCTCCCCCTCGTGGAACAGTGTGCTGCCACGCGGGGCGTCCACCAGCTCGAACTCCCCCGCCAGCGCCTCGACGGCATCCGGGTCGACGCCCTGGAACAGCCCGGCCCTGCGCAGGATCTCGTCCACGTCCGCTCCTCACCACTCATCGCCGTGAGACGGATGCGAGCCATCTCACAGTTGCGGAGGAAGTCTAGGGCACGGGCCCCGCCCCGCCGGAGGAACGGTTGCGGAACCGGAGCGGTCGCAGCCGGTTGCGGAACCGGGTGAGCGCCGAGTCGGTCCCCTCCCGCACGAAGGTGTCGAGCTCGTCGGTGTTCGCGTCGTCGAGGAAATGCTCGATCTCGCGCTCCACGGCGACCTTCGACAGCGGCTGCTCGACCCGCTCCATGAACAGCACGAACGCGAGCAGCACCAGCGGGAACAGCAGCACCAGGAAGCCGATCATCACCGTCCATTGTGCCCGACGAGTGGAGCCGGCCGGTGCTATCGCCGCCGCGCGGTCGGTGGCGCTGACTACGCTCCATGGCGTGGCGAAGGTCGCGGCACCGGTGCGGGCCGCAGCGCAGGAGAGCCCGCTGGCGCTCAAGCGGCGCGCGCGGCGGATGAACCGCGAGTTGGCCGGCATGTACCCGGACGCCCACTGCGAGCTGGACTTCACGAACGCGCTCGAGCTGTCCGTGGCGACGATCCTGTCGGCCCAGTGCACGGACCGCCGCGTCAACGAGGTGACGCCGCGGGTGTTCGCGCGGTACCGGACCGCGGAGGACTACGCCGGCGCGTCGCGCGCCGAGCTCGAGGAGCTGGTGCGGCCGACCGGCTTCTACCGGAACAAGACCACGTCGCTGATCAAGCTCGGGCAGGCGCTGGTGGAGCGCTTCGACGGCGAGGTCCCCCGCACGCTCGCCGAACTCGTCACCCTGCCGGGCTTCGGCCGCAAGACCGCCAACGTCGTGCTCGGCAACGCCTTCGGCGTCCCCGGCCTGACCGTCGACACGCACTTCGGCCGGCTCGTCCGGCGCTGGGGGTGGACGCCGGAGACGGACCCGGTCAAGGTCGAGCACGCGGTGGCGGAGCTGATCGAGAAGCCGGAGTGGACGGACTTCTCGCACCGGACGATCTGGCACGGGCGGCGGGTCTGCCACAGCCGCAGGCCCGCCTGCGGGGCGTGCGGCATCGCCGGGCTGTGCCCGTCGTACGGGATCGGGCCGACCGACCCCGACGAGGCGGCGCGGCTGGTCAAGAGCACCGAGCAGATGCTCGCATCCCGGTGACACGGCCGTCGCCACCGCGCAGGCGGCCGTGAGCGAGGTCGACGCCGCGGTGCCGGCGTGGCTGCGCCCGCTCGTCGACGCCGTCACCGCCGAACCCCCGCCGGCCGGCCCGCTCACCCCCCCGGCGGACGGCAGCGGCCGCCCGTCGGCCGTCCTGGTCGCCTTCGGCCAGACGCCCCGCGGCCCCGGCGTGCTGCTCATCGAGCGGTCCCCGACGCTGCGGCGGCACCCCGGCCAGGTGGCCTTCCCCGGCGGCGCTGTCGAGGCATCCGACGCGCACTCGGAGGCCGCGGCGCTGCGCGAGGCGCAGGAGGAGGTCGGCCTGGACCCGCGGACGGTGACGGTGCTGCTGCGGTTGCCGGAGCTGTACATCCCCCGGTCCGGGTTCCGCGTGACGCCGGTGCTGTCCTGGTGGCGCGCCCCGCACCCGATCGCGGCGGTGGACCGGCACGAGGTCGTCCGGGCCGCACTCGTCCCGGTCGCCGACCTCACCGACCCGGGGCACCGCTTCACGGTGAATTCGCCGTCCGGCCGGTTCGGCCCCGGGTTCGAGGCGGACGGGCTGTTCGTCTGGGGCTTCACCGCGCTGCTCCTGGACCGGCTGCTGACCCTCGGTGGCTGGGAGCGTCCCTGGGACCCGGAACGGCTGCGGCGGATTCCGGACGCCCTGCTCGGGCTCCCGCCCGCGTAGCACGCGGCCGCCGGTGCCGCCGCCGGTCCCGCCGGCGCACAGCAGTTCACAGTTGGCGCCGGTAGCGTGCGCTGTCATGATTCGGCGACGGCGCCCCGGCCGGGCGGCAGCGGCGGCGGTGACGCTCGTCGTCGCGGCGACGGGGACGGCCTGCTCGAGCAGCGCGGGCCCGTCGCCCGCGCCCGCGGACGGGACCGCGTCGAGCGCCGACGGCGTCCAGCAGATCACGGTGCACGCGAAGGACTTCTCGTTCAGCCCGTCGACCGTCACCGTGCACCCCGGCAAGGTCCGCCTGATCCTGGTCAACGACGGGGGCGGGGCGCCCCACGACTGGCAGGTCACCGACTTCCCCGCCGACTTCGTCCCGCTCACGGCCAACGGCGAGACCAAGGAGGCGAGCTTCACGGCGCCCTCGCCCGGCCGATACCAGTTCGTGTGCACCATCCACACCAAGCAGGGCATGGTCGGCAGCCTCGTCGTGCTGGCCCGGTGAGCGGCCGGGGCTGCCGCGAGTGACCGTGCCGGGACCAGTCGCGTGAACATCCTCGACGGGG
>SCQZ01000046.1 GCA_004299665.1 Jatrophihabitans sp. | reverse complement strand
CGACCGCAGCGAGGTCAAGGTGACCATCGTCGGGGTGCCCGACAAGCCGGGCCAGGCCGCGGCGATCTTCACCGAGCTCGCCGCCGCGGGGATCAACCTCGACATGATCGTCCAGAACATCTCGACGGGCGGCACCGGCCGCACCGACGTCTCCTTCACGCTGCCGGCTGCCGACGGCCCCAACGCGATGACGGTCCTGCAGAAGGTGGCGGGAGCCGTCGGCTTCAGCGACCTGCTCTACGACGACCACATCGGCAAGCTCTCGCTGGTGGGCGCCGGCATGCGCTCGCACCCGGGGGTGTCGGCGACGTTCTTCGCCGCGCTCGCCGATGCGGGCATCAACGTCGAGATGATCTCCACCTCGGAGATCCGGATCTCGGTGGTGTGCCGGGACACCGATCTCGACACCGCGGTGCGCGCGCTGCACGACGCGTTCGAGCTGGGCAGCGACGAGCCGGAGGCCGTCGTCTACGGAGGAACCGGGCGATGAAGGTCGGGGTCGTCGGGGCCACCGGACAGGTCGGCGCGGTGATGCGCCGGCTGCTCGCCGAGCGCTCGTTCCCGGTGGACGAGATCCGGTTCTTCGCCTCGGCGCGGTCGGCGGGCACGACGCTGCCGTGGGAGGGCGTGGACGTCAGGGTCGAGGACGCCGAGGTGGCCGACCCGCGCGGGCTGGACGTCGCGCTGTTCTCCGCCGGAGGGGCCACGAGCAAGGAGCTGTCTCCGAGGTTCGCCGCCGCCGGCGTCACCGTGATCGACAACTCCTCGGCGTGGCGCATGGACCCGGACGTCCCGCTGGTGGTGGCCGAGGTCAACGGCGCCGAGGCGCACCACGCCCCGAAGGGGATCATCGCGAACCCCAACTGCACGACGATGGCCGCGATGCCGGTGCTCAAGCCGCTGCACGACGAGGCAGGGCTGGTCCGCCTGATCGTCTCGACCTACCAGGCCGTCTCCGGCGCCGGGCTCGCGGGCGTCGACGAACTCGACAAGCAGGTGCACGCGGGCGTCGACCGCGGCGCCGAACTCACCCACGACGGCGCCGCCGTCGACCTGGGGCAGCCGGCCAAGTTCGTGCGCCCGATCGCCTTCAACGTGCTGCCGCTGGCCGGCAAGATCGTCGACGACGGCACGCTGGAGACCGACGAGGAGCAGAAGCTGCGCAACGAGTCGCGCAAGATCCTCGCGATCCCGCATCTGTTGGTCTCGGGAACCTGCGTGCGGGTCCCGGTCTTCACCGGGCACAGCCTGTCGATCAACGCCGAGTTCGCCCGCCCGATCAGCGTCGGGCGCGCGACGGAACTGCTGCGCGACGCGCCCGGAGTCGAGCTGTGCGACGTGCCGACCCCGCTGCAGGCGGCCGGGCGGGACCCGTCCTACGTCGGGCGCATCCGCCAGGATCGGACGGTCGACGGCGGGCGCGGCCTGGCGCTGTTCGTCAGCAACGACAACCTGCGCAAGGGCGCCGCGCTGAACGCGGTGCAGATCGCGGAGCTGCTGCTCAACCGGTGACGGGCGCGTTCCACTCGAACGGCTCCATCTCGCGCAACACCTTGCGCCGCCGGTTGCGCGGCAGGTGGTCGATGTACAGCGTGCCGCTCAGGTGGTCGGTCTCGTGCTGCAGGCAGCGGGCGAAGTAGCCCGTGCCGCGCACCTCGATCGGGGCGCCGGTCCGGTCGACGCCTCGGACGGTCGCGTTGGAGGCGCGCGCCAGTTCCTCGTAGGGACCGGGGACCGACAGGCACCCCTCCTCGGCGATGATCATCGGACCCGACGTCTCGATCTGCGGGTTGACGACGTGGCCGACCTGATGCGTCCCGGTCTCGTCGGGGCAGTCGTAGACGAACACGGCCAGGTCGACGCCGATCTGCGGAGCTGCCAGCCCCACCCCCTCGGCCACGGCCAGGGACGCGAACAGCTGGTCCACCAGGTCCGACAGCGCCGCGTCGAAGGAGGTCACCGGGCGGCACCGGGCGGCCAGGACCGGGTCGCCCACGACCCGGACCAGCGGTGGGCTACTCACGCGTACGCCGCGCCACGGCGCCGCGCCCTCACGCCACGGCGCAGCGCCCTCACGCCACGGCGTCCGGCCCTCACGCCGGCCGCTCCGCGGGCGAGGGCTGTGGCCGCGCCGCGCAGCCGAGGGCCGCGGTGACGACCCGGACCGCGTCGCCGATCTCGGCTGCGACCCGGCGGGCCTGCGCCGTCGTCCCGCCGTAGGGGTCGCCGATGTCGTCGGCGCCCGGGCGGACCGGGGGTACCGTGCCGCGCCGGGCGGCGCAGCCGGCCACCGTCAGCGCGGGGTCAGCGCCGGCCGTGCCGGGCGGGACGAGCCGCGCGAACTCGCGCAGCGTGAACACGCGCCGGAACGCGCTCGGTGCCGCCGTGATCACCAGGTCGCGCTGCTCGGTGGTTGCGGTGAGGACGAGGTCCGCGCCGGTGGCGTGGCCGGGCTCGAACTGGCGGGCGCGATGGGCCGAGCCGTCGATCCCGAGCCCGCGCAGCGCCGAGAGCGACGGCCCGTCCATGCCGCGCCCGGTGAGTGCGTACGTGCCGGCGCTGCTCGCGACGACGTCCGCGTCCGGCGCGCACCACGCGCGAAAGAGCAGCTCCGCCATCGGTGATCGGCACACGTTCCCGGTACACACGAACAGCACGCTGAGACTCACGGCGACCAGTATCCCTGGGCGGACCGGCTCGTTATCCACCGCGTGCGGGTGAATCTTCACGATTACAGCGGGCATCCGTTCCAGGCCCAGCTGTCGCGCTACCTGGCCGGCCACGGCCACGAGGTCGTGCACACCTACTGCGCCCAGTACGTCACCGGCCACGGGCGCCTCACCCGCGCCGCCGGCGATCCCCGCGGGCTCGAGTTCGAGGGGCTGCGCGCGGGCGTCGACCTCGTCAAGTACTCGCCGTGGCGACGCGCCCGCTTCGAACTCGGTTACGCCCGGTCCTGGCAGCGTTTCCTCGCCGCGCGCGGACCGTTCGACCTGGTCGTGGCGTGCAACGTGCCGCTGCTCTCGCTCGATCGCATGCGTGCCCACTTCGGCCGCACCGGGCAGCGATGGGCGCTGTGGCACCAGGACATCTACAGCATGGGCATGGCCGCGGAGGTCCGGCGCATCCTGCCGCGCCCGCTCGCCGGTCTCGCGCGCCGCGTGCTCGAACGGGCCGAGGCGATGCAGGTCGCCTCGGCCGACGCGGTGGTGGCGATCGAGCAGGCGTTCGCCGCGAAGTACCGGGAGTGGGGGCTGGACGTCGCGCCTTACGTCGAGCCCAACTGGGCCCCCCTGGAGGACATCACCCCCCGGCCGCGTGACAACGGCTGGGCGCGCACGCACGGGTTGCCCACCGCGCCGGTGCGGCTGCTGTACGCCGGGACGCTGGGGCGCAAGCACAACCCGGCGCTGCTGCTGGGTGTCCTGGACCGGTGCCGCGAGCGCGGCGCCGACGCCCACCTGACGGTCGTGTCCGAGGGCGTCGGGGCCGACGACCTGCGCGGGCTGGCCGCGGGCCGGCCCGACGTGCGGATCCTGGGGTACCAGCCGGCGTCGCAGTTCCCGGACGTGCTCGGGTCGGCCGACGTCGTGCTGACGCTGCTCGAGCCGGACGCCGCGCGGTACTCGGTCCCCAGCAAGGTGCTCAGCTACCTGTGCGCCGGGCGCACCGTCGTCGGCCTCATGCCCGTCGGCAACCCGGCCGCGGCGGACGTGCTGGCCGCCGGGGGGCACGTCTGCGCCCCGACCGGCTACGGCGCCGCCGAGGCGGGGGACTGGATCGCCGCCCACGCCGCCGTGCCACGCGCCTTCGCCGACCGGGGGCGCCGGGCACGGCGGCTGGCGGAGGAGCGGTTCGCGATCGAGGCCATCGGCCGCCGGTTCGAGCAGGTCTTCGCGGCCGCGGCCGGTTACGGAAGTCCCGCACCGGCCGCCGCGGCCGGATGAGGCGCCGGTGACCACGTCGATCCACAGCGCCGGGCGGCAGGCAGAGCCCCGCGCCATGCCCGGGCGCCCGCCGGAGGCTGCGCTGATCGCTGCCCACCGGCGGCTCAGCGTCGGGCAGTGGTCGCGGCGCTACATGGCCGTGCTGCTGGTCACCGACGCGCTGTGCGCGGCGGCCGCCGTCTTCGTCGGGTGGGCGGTGAAGTACGGGATCCCGGACGGCGACCTGGACATCCGGGCCTACATCTGGTGGAGCTGCCTGCTCGGCGCAGGCTGGCTGTGGTGCCTGGCCGCGACCAACGCCTACCAGGTACGGCGCATCGGCGCAGGTGCGCGGGAGTTCCAGCGCGTCCTGCGCGCGGCGGTCACCATGGGCGCCTCCGTCGCGATCGTCGGGTACCTCACCGGCATCGCGCCGGCGCGGATGTTCCTGGCGATCGTGCTGCCGACCGGCATGGCGCTGATGGTGCTGAGCCGGTTCGCCGTCCGCAAGGCGGTCCATCGCCGCCGGGTCCGGGGCGAGTTCACCAGCCACATCCTGGCCGTCGGCACGCGGGAGACCGTCACCCACCTGACCCGCGTGCTGCGCCGGACTCCGCAGTCGGGGCTGGTGGTCGTGGGCGCGTGCATCGAGGACGGCGAGCCCGGCGACCTGCTGGACGGGGACGTGCCCGTCGTCGGCGCCGTGCCGGCCGCCGCGGAGCTGGCCACGGACCTGGGCGTGGACGTGGTCGCTGTCGCCGGAGCGGGGCTGGGTCCGCGCAGGGTGCGCGAACTCGGCTGGGCGCTGGAGGGCAGCGGCTGCGCGATGGTCATGGCACCGAACCTCACCGAGGTGGCCGGCCCGCGGGTGCACGTCAGCCCGGTGGAGGGCGTCCCGCTCATGTGGGTCGACCAGCCGCAGTTCAGCGGCGGGCGGCGTGCCGTGAAGCGTGCGGCCGACGTCCTCGCGTCACTGGTGCTGCTCGCGCTGGCGAGCCCGCTGCTGATCGTGATCGCGCTGGGCGTGCGGCTGACGTCCCGGGGCCCCGCGCTGTACCGCAGCGAGCGGCTCGGCGAGCACGGCACCCCCTTCACCGTGCACAAGTTCCGCTCCATGCACCTGGGGGCGGACCGGCGCCGCACCGCGCTGCTCGACCGGAACGAGGTCGTCGGCGGCACCTTGTTCAAGATCCGCCGTGACCCGCGCGTCACGCCGTTCGGGCGGCTGCTGCGCAAGTTCTCGCTGGACGAGCTGCCGCAGCTGTTCAACGTCCTGCTCGGCACGATGTCGCTCGTGGGACCCCGCCCCCCGCTGCGGGACGAGGTGGAGAGGTACGGGCCGCACGTGCGCCGGCGGCTGCTGGTCAAGCCGGGGATGACGGGGCTGTGGCAGGTCAGCGGCCGTAGTGACCTGTCGTGGGAGGAGTCGGTGCGCCTCGACCTGTACTACGTCGAGAACTGGTCGCTGGGGCTCGACATCATGATCATCGCGCGCACGGTGTGGGTCGTGCTGCGCGGTCGCGGCGCGTACTGACCGCCGCCGATGTGGGTACCGGTGCGGTGGAACCGCCGAACCAGGATCGCGGCCGCGACCGTGGCCGGGGCGGCGCTGTTCGTCCTGGCGCTGCTGCTGTGGACCGGCGGTTCCACGCCGATCCACGGGCTCGCCGGGCCGGGGTCGGCGCCGGCCGCCCCGGGAACCGACGGCGCGACGTCGACGCCGTCGTCGCGGGCGACGCCCGGCGCCACGCGGTCGGCCGCGCCGAACCTGGCCGCGCTGCTGGACCAGCCGCTGCCCGGCACGTCGCTGCACGCCGACCCGGGCGGGCTGCCGCGGCTGACCGTGCGGATGCTGGTGACCAGCGACGCGGAGATCGCGGCGCTCGGCTACAAGGTCGCCCACGGCGACCCGGCGAGCTACGAGGCCACCTGGCTCAGCGCGCCCTTCGAGGTGACCACGATCGGGCGCAGCACCGGGCTGGTCGCCGAACTGCTGACCGAGTCCGGGCCGGGTGCCACCTACATCACCTGCACCATCTGGGTGGACGGCGTGCAGCGCACGCAGAACACCGCACACGGGCCGTACGCCTTCACCGCATGCCTGGGCTGAGCGCCGCGGGCCGATCCGCCGGGGCGGGCTCAGCGCCGCCGGGCGCAGATCACCAGGGTCATCTGCATCGCCTTCGGCAGCCGCGGTTCGGTCGCGGCGATGGCGCGGGCCAGCGGACCCCACCGCAGGAAGTACTGCTCGTGACCGACGCGGTGCCGCACCGTCCACTCGAACCGGTCGTCGAGCAGGTCGTGCAGCCGTCGCTCGGTGTTCATCCGGTAGCGGGTGGGGAACACGTCCCGCGCCTCGCGCCCGGGCTGCAGCACCGACAGCCAGCGGCTGTGGCGGTCGTTGCGGACGTGGCGGGCCGCGAACGACAGCAGCGAGTGGCGGCTGATGGTGCGCGCGACGAAGGCGCCGCCGGGCCGCAGCGTGCGTGCCAGTTCGGCGACGAACGCGGCCGGATCGTCGACGTGTTCGAGGACGTAGTCGCTGACCGCGAGGTCGACGGACGCGTCCTGCAGCGGCCAGCGGCCACCGCCGTCGATCAGCCGGAACTCGTCGATGATCGGGTTCTGGGCCCCGACGGGGTCGACGTCGATGCCGATGACCGTGCG
>SCQZ01000408.1 GCA_004299665.1 Jatrophihabitans sp. | reverse complement strand
GCTGGGTCTTGGCCATCGGCAGGTCGGGCTGCCCGGCGAGGTAGGCGTCCATGAACGCCCGCCAGGTGCTGCCGGGCAGGTCCCGCCCGTACTCGGGCAGGCCGTCCGCGTTCACTATGGCGTGCGTCGAGTCTCCGCTGCCGACCCAGACCGCGGCGCTCACCTGCGGGGTGTACCCGACCGTCCATGCGTCGCTGTTCGCCCCGGGCGGGGGGACGTCCGGGATCCCCTGCGTCCCGGTCTTGGCCGCGGAGGTTCGGCCGCCGGCGAGGGCGAAGCCGGAACCGGCCGCGATGGGCTCCATCGTCAACGTCACGTCGTTGGCCACCCGGGGGTCGAGGACCCGCTTGGGTGCGGCCTTGTGCTGATAGATGACGGCGCCGCCGGCGTCGGTCACCTTCGTCACGAAGTACGGATCGTTGACCACGCCGCCGTTGGCCAGGGTGGCGTAGCCGACGGCCTGGTCCAGCGGCCGCACCGGGTAGCCGCCGATGCCGATGTCGAAGCCGGTGTTGCCGTTCGCGTCCTGCAGGGTCGCGGTGCCGTAGCTGTCCTTCGCCTCGATGCCCATCGCGTGTGCCATCGCCGCGACGTTGTCCGGTCCGGCCTGCACGGCCAGCATGTCGAACGTCGTGTTGAGGGACCACTTCATCGCGTAGGACACCGAGACCGAGGACCCGCTGCGCGACCGGTCGCTGGGGTCGTTGCAGATCTGCTTGCCCTGGATCATCACGCAGTACGAGCCGTCGACGCGGCTATCGATCGTCGTCGGGGGTTTGGTCTGCACGCCGGCCAGCGTCTGGGACAGCACGGTGGCCAGGACGTACGGCTTGAACGACGACCCGGGCGGGCGGCTGCCGACCCCGGCGTAGTCGTTGTAGTCGGGCTGCCCGTCGTACCCCGGACCGTCGGGGCCGCCGTAGTACGCCAGCACCGCGCCGTCCTGCGGGGCGACGGCGACGAGTGCGTTCTTGAGGTTGCGCTGCTTCGGGGTCAGGTGGGCGAAGGTCCGGTCGATCGCGGACAGCGCCGCCTGCTGCGCCCGCTGGTCGATCGTCGTCGTGATCGTCAGGCCGCGCTGTTCGATGTCGTCCTTGGTGATGCCGTGCCTGGCCAGTTCGGCGAGCACCTGCCGGTAGATGAAGTACGTCGGCCCCGTCGCCCCCAGGCTGGGCTGGTCCTGCGGCGACAGGACGGTGGGGTAGGTCAGCGCGTCGGCCTGCTGCTGGGTCAGCTTCTTGATCGTCACCATCGAGTCGATGACGTACTGCCAGCGTTGCTTGGCGGGGCCGGGATTGTTGGCCGGGTCGTAGTAGTACGGCGCGCGCAGCAGGGCGATGAGAACGGCGCCCTCGGAGATCGTGATCTTGCTGATGTCCTTGCCGAAGAAGGTCTCGGCGGCGGCCTCGATGCCGTACGCGCCGCGACCGAAGTACACGGTGTTCAGGTAGTAGCCGAGGATCTGGTCCTTGGTGTACTCGCGCGACAGCTTGATCGAGATCATCAGTTCCTTGAGCTTGCGGCTCAGGGTCCGCGCGTCGGAGAGGTACGCGTTCTTGACGTACTGCTGGGTGATGCCCGAGCCGCCCTGCGCGTCGCCGCCGAAGACGTCGCTGATCGCCGCGCGCAGGGTGCCCTTGATCGAGACGCCGGGGTCGCTGTAGAAGCTGCGGTCCTCGGCGGCGACCAGTTCGTCCTGCACGTACTTCGGCACCTGCGACAGCGGGACGATCGTGCGGTCCTGGCTGCCGAAGCGCGCCATGACCGCGCCGTTCGAGTACAGCATCTGCGCGACCTGCGGCAACGGCAGCGACTGGGGACTGGGCACGTTCGAGAGTGTGTAGAACAGCACCACGGCGGTGACCAGCATCAGCGTCAGCAGTCCGAGCGCCCAGGTCCCGAGGATGCCGACGCGGCGCAGGATCCGCCGCGGGCGGCTCATCCTGGCCAGGCGTCGCTTCTTGGCCGCGCGACGGCGCTTGTGGCGCGCGAACATCCGCCGCAGGCCGGTGGCGTCC
>SCQZ01000407.1 GCA_004299665.1 Jatrophihabitans sp. | reverse complement strand
CGCCGAAGTAGTCACCCGGTACCAGCGGGGGCAGCGACCGCTCGATGCCGTCCTCGCCGTGCGACGACACCGTCATGCCGCCCTGCTCGATGACGTAGAAGGCGTCCGCCTCCTCGCCCTGCGTGACCACCGCCTGCCCGGCCGCAACCTCCAGTTCCGCGGCGCCCGCCGCCAGTCGCTCCAGCACGGCGCGCGGCGCCTCGGCGAGTATCGCGGCGCGCTGCAGCACGACGATCCGCGGCTCGAGCACCGCGAGGCGGGCCACGTTCGCGTTGTCCATGCGTCGCAGCAGCGGCCAACCGAGGGCAGCCGCCGCGGGAATGCCCAGGCCCGCCAGCCACAGCGTCGTGTTGAGGCTGGTGTGGTTCAGAACCTGCGGCGTCACCAGGGCACCGAGTGTGATCGCCAGCAATACCAGGGTGAAGAACGCGCCGAACACCCGTGCGAGCTTGTCCGGCGGCATCGACCGTTGCAGTGCGGTGATCGCCAGGACGTCGACGACCAGCGTCCCGGCGCCTCGGAGGATCTCGATGCCGAATGCGCCGACGGGCACATCCACCACGAGGAAGAGCAACGTCGGCAGACAGTACAGCGACATCCCGGCAAGGATGGCGGTGCCGAGTCGCGGCCAGGCGGAGATGCGGTTCACCAGGGCCGCGGCCGCGATGCCGCCGACGCCCAGACCGGCCAGCAGATAGCCGTAGCCGTCCGACCCGGTGCCGAGCCGCTCGCGCGAGATCAACAGGAACTGCACGGTGTCGACGCCGTAGACGAAGCTGGCGAGCACGCTGTAGGCAACCAGCAGGCGGGCGGCGGTTGTCGACACGATCGCCCGGACGCCGACGAGCATCTGCCGCACGGGTCCGGCGGCACCGTCCTCGGTCACGTCCACCGGCTTGCTGCGCACCTTGATCCGGATCACCAGCAGGGCTGAAACCAGGAAGCTGGCGGCGTTGACGCCGAAGGCGAAGCTGACCGAGCCACTGAGCAGCAGCAGGGCACCTATCGCCGGGCCGGCGATCACCGCGAGGTTCTCCACGGTGTTCTGGAGGGTGTTCGCCGCCGCGAGGTCCCTGGCCGGCACGAGTTGCGGCATGGTTGCCGCGACGGCGGGCTGGTACGACATGGTGATCGTCGAGTTGACGGCGGCTATCGCGATCGCGGCCCAGGCGGGTCCGTCGAACGCCGCGAGCACGGTCAGACCCGCCATGAGCGTGGTGCAGATCAGGTCGAGGCGCACCATGAATCCGATGCGCTCGAACCGCTCGGCGAGCACGCCGCCGTACGCTCCGAAGAGCATCGACGGGACGAATCGCCCGACCGTCACCGCACCGGCCCAAGTCGCCGATTTCGTCTGGTCGTAGACATAAACGGAAAGGCCGACGTTATAGGCCCACGAGCCTGATGCGGATATCGCGAAGGCGCTGAGCAGGACCGGCAGATCCCTGTGCCGGAGGGCCGACAGCAGGCCGTCGCGCTTGCCGACGCGCATGGTGGCGCCCCCGAGGATCGACAACATTAAGCGGTTGCGCGGAACCCTACGCGTGCCCGGAACCGGCGTATATAGTTGCAGCGCATTCAACCGGTCGGAAATGCGCGATTAGCGCTCGAGAACCCGGGGAACTCGGTTGCCATGAGCTCGGCGCGGCCCCTGGACACGGCGTCGCGACCGCTGGAGATCTACGTTCCGCGGTTACTGATCACCTGGCTGAACGAACGCCCGGACGACGCCGTGCACGAGGTCGAGGGCTCGATGGCCTTCGTCGACATCTCCGGCTTCACGAAGCTCACCGAGCGGCTGGCCAGACGCGGCCTGGTAGGCGCCGAGGAGATGAGCGACATCCTCGACGCGACGTTCGGCGCGCTGCTCGGCGTCGCTCGCGCGGACGGCGCGCAGTTGATCAAGTGGGGCGGCGATGCCGTCCTGCTCCTCTACGACGGCCCGGACCACGCGGCGCGCGCGGCACGCTCCGCGTTCCGCATGCGTCACACCCTGCGGCGGTTCACGCAGCGCCCCGTGTCCTCGGGCCGCGTCTCGCTGCGGATGTCGGTGGGCATTCACAGCGGCACGTTCCACCTCTTCCTCGTCGGCGACCCGCGCATCCACCGGGAACTGATCGTGAGCGGCCCCAGTGCCAGCGTGACCGCGGAGATGGAGGCGATCGCCACCGCCGGCCAGATCGCCGTCAGCGACGCGACGGCCGCGCTGCTGCCCGCGCGCCTGGTGGGTGCCGCCGTGGGCGGCGGGCGACTGCTGCGCGCCGAGCCCGAGTTGCCGGACCTGCACACGGCTGCCCGGGCGGTGGGCCGTGCGGACGTCGGGCAGTTGCTGCCGCCGCGGATCCGCGCGCATCTGCGAGCGGCTTCCGGCGAGTCCGAGCACCGCCCGATCGCGGTCGCGTTCGTGCAGTTCTCGGGCACCGACGCGCTGGTCCGGGAGCGGGGAGTGGCGGCCCTCGCGGCCGCGCTCGACGAATGCGTGCGCAACGTGCAGGACGCCACGCTCACCCACGACGTGACGTTCTTCGAGTCCGACATCAACCGGGACGGCGGCAAGATCATGCTCACCGCCGGCGCGCCGCGCAGCGTCGGCGACGACGAGGAACGGATGCTGCGCGCGGCGCGGCTGATCGTCGACCGGGCCGGAACGCTGCCCCTGCGGATCGGTGTCAACCGAGGGCATGTGTTCGCCGGCGACTTCGGCCCGGACTTCCGGCGTACCTACTCGGTCAAGGGCGACGCGGTGAACCTCGCTGCCCGGGTGATGGCCAAGGCTCGGCCCGGGCAGGTCCTCGCGACGCGGGACGCGATCAGCAGGTCGGCGACGCTGTTCCGCACGGACGCCCTCGAGCCGTTCATGGTCAAGGGCAAGGCCAGGCCGGTGCACGCGGTCAGCGTCGGACCGATCATCGGGGAGATGGCCCGTGAGCACGACGACGGCCCGTTCGTCGGCCGCGACGCGGAACTGCGCCGGCTCCACGCCGCACTCGACAGCGCCCGCGCCGGCTCCGGAACGCTCGTCGACATCGTCGGAGAGCCGGGCATCGGCAAGTCGCGCCTCGTCCAGGAGGTGCGCGCCCGGGCAGGCGACCTGACGATCGTCGGCGGACGCAGCGGCGCCTACGAGTCGTCCACCGCGTACTACCCCTTCCGCGCCGTGTTGCGGCAGGCCCTCGCCCGGCGCTTCGGCGCCGAGGTCGCCGACGACCCGACGCCGCTGGTGGCGAGGCTGAAAGACGCCGCTGCGGAGTTGGCGCCGTGGCTGCCGTTGCTCGGCATCCCGCTCGACATCCGGCTCCCGGAGACGACGGCGACCCGCGAGCTCGACGAGCAGTTTCGTAAGGCCAAGCTCGAGGAGATCACGGTCGCGGCGTTGGACGTGCTGCTGCCGGGGCCGACCCTGATCGTCCTGGAGAACGCGCACCTCATGGACGACGCGTCGGCCGACCTGCTGCGCCGGCTCGAGGACAAGATCGAGCACCGGCCGTGGGTCCTGGTCGTCACGCGGCGCGCGCGGGCCACCGGCTACCGTCCGTCGGCGGACGGCCGGTCCGTCGTACACATGGAGCTCGCGGCAATCGGCACCGCCGCGGCCATCGAACTGCTCGCCTCCGCGACGCAGGCGACGCCACTGACCAGGCAGGCGATGCACGCAATCGCCGCGCGCGCCGGGGGCAACCCGCTGTTCCTCGGCAGCCTCGCCCTGATCGCGGGCCGATCGGGTTCGGTCTCGGACCTGCCGGACTCGGTCGAGGACGTGGTGACGAGCCAGATCGACCGGCTCGACCCGCACGACCGCACGCTGCTGCGCTACGCGGCGGTGCTGGGTACGCGGTTCCCGGAGTCCGAGTTGCGCGAGCTTCTCGTGGACCGCGCGCAGGCCGTGGACACCGGCGCGCTGCGGCGGCTCGGTGACTTCCTCGACCCGGACGGCCCGGGCCGGCTGCGCTTCCGGCACGCGCTGATCCGCGATGTCGCCTACGCCGGCCTGCCGTTCCGGCTCCGTCGCGAGATGCACGACCGCGCCGGGCGGGCACTGGAGGCACGCCCGGCGGCGCCCGAGTCGGAGCCCGAGCTGCTTTCGCTGCACTTCTTCCACGCGGGCAGCTATGACAAGGCATGGCGCTATTCGCGCACGGCCGGTGAGCGGGCACAGTCGCGCTACGCGTACGCCGAGGCGGGGGAGTTCTTCCAGCGTGCGCTCGACGCGGCCAAGCGGGGGGCGTCCGTCGCCGACCGCGACGTCGCGGCCGTGCTCGAGACCCTCGGCGACGTGCGTTCTGTCGCGGGGTCGTCGCGCGACGCGCTCGAGGCCTATCGGCGGGCGCGGCGCAACCTCGCGGGCGACCCGGTGGCGACCGGCGCGTTGCTGTTCAAGGAGGCGATCATCGACCAGCGCCTGGGGAAGTTCACCCAGTCGTTGCGAATGCTGCGTCGCGGTCTGAGCCAGCTCACCGCCGCCCGCGGCCCGGCGGCCGCCGCGGTGCGCTCCAAGCTCGCGACCCGCTACGGCTTCGGCCGCTACCTGCAGGGACGGCCCGGCGAGGCCATCCGGTGGTGCCGCCTCGGTGCCGAAGAGGCGCAGCGTGCTGACGACAAGGCGACGCTGGCGATGTCGTACAACGCGTTGTTCCTTGCCTGCCTTCGCGGTGCGCGCCGGCCCGAAGCGCCCTACGGGGACATGGCGCTGGCGCTGTACGAGCAGATCGACGACCTGTCGGGCCAGGGTCACTGCGCCAACAACCTCGCCATCGCGGCGCACCAGGAGGGGCGATGGGCGGACGCCGAGCGGCTGTTCGGGCGTGCCGCGGAGATCTTCGCGCGCATCGGTGACGTCGCCAACGAGGGCAACGCCGTCTACAACCGCTGCGACCTGCTCGTGCGCCAGCGCCGGCACGCGGAGGCGGAATCACTCCTGACCGACGCGCTGCGCACCGCCCGCGCCGTCGACGACGAGGAACTGGTCGCGCTCGCCCTGCGGGAGCGGGCCCGCGCGTGCGCCGGCCTCGGCCGGCACGACGAGGCGCGCGCGCTGTTCGAGGACGCCCGCGATCGGCTCGACAGGCTCGGCATCGACCACGAACTGATCGTCCTCGAGGCCGCGCGCGCCGAGGCGCACCTGTCGGACGGCGGCGCCGCGGAGGCGCTGCCGATGCTCGACCGGGTGCTCGTGCGTGCCGGCGAGGCAGGCATCGCCGACGTCCTGCCGACGGTGCACCGGTTGCGCGCCGCCGCACTCATCGAACTCGGCCGGCCGCAGGAGGCAGCGGACGCCGTCTGCTCGGGACTCGACGTCGCAGACGGCGCGGACGGTGGCTTCGAGCGGGCCATGCTGCTGCGCACGCGGGCGCGCCTGGCCGCTGCGGAGGGCGAGGTGGGCGCCGACGGGGCGGACCGGGCCGAGGCGGCGATCATCCTGCGCCGCCTCGGTGTCGTGATCTAGATGCTGCCCCGGAAGTCCTGGAAGAACAGGACGTAGATCGAGGACTCGTCGGCGTTGTCGCGGGCGTTCTGCACCTGGTCCGTGCAGTAGCTCTGGTCCGCGCCGATCGTGTTCTTCGCCGGGCAGGGCGGAGCCTGGCTCAACGCGCCGTTGTCGCCGCTACCAGCCGCCAGCCCGAGCAGGTGGCTGACGCCGCCCTGCCCGCACACCGTCCGGTAGCAGTTGATGATCAGCGTGGCGGGATCGGTCCGGCTGTACAGCGCGTTGCCGTGACCGTCGGTGAGGTCGGCGATGATCTGCGTGACCGTGCCGCTGGAGTTGCAGCCGACGGGGGGCGCGCACGAACCGGTGGACAGCAGCACCGACGTGCTCGCGCCGTGCTGCAGCACGAGGTAGCCGCAGACCGGGTCGGTGGCCGACACGCTCGCGCAGGCGGTGGGGCCGGCCCCGTCCGCGAACGAACTTCCGACGCTCGCGCCGTCGGTCTTGAGCGTCTGCAGCACGGTGAAGGAGTTGCTCGGGGCGGAGGCGATCGACGTCGCCTTGTTGCCCTTGCCGCCGACGGCCGCGCTCACCTGCACGTTGTTGTCGTACGGCGCGTAGGAGACGGTGTCGAAGGTGTACTGCGACGTGTTCGCCGGCATCGTCACCGTCTGGGGACTGAGCGACCCGCGCCCGGTGGCGGTCAGCGTGAGCACGGTGGCCTTGGTGAACGCGGCCGGCGTCCCCGAGGCCGTGAGGGTCACCGTCAGCAGGAAGGGCGAGCCCTGGACGACGAGCACGCCGGGGTCACCGCAGTTCGGGTCGGTGCTGCCGCACGGCGACTGGTAGGTCGAGGACACCGCGGACGTGATCAGCGTCGGGTACGGCATCGATGCTGCCTGGGCGCCGGTCACCTGACCGAGCGCGAGGACCAGCAACGCCACCGCAGCGGCTCGCAGCGCTTTCCCCGCAACGCTCGGCAGCCTGCGCCGTGTCGACATCATCGCACCCCCGAATGCTCGATTTCGCGCGCAACTATCGTCGCTGCACCGGTTCCAGGTCAAGGCTTTAGCGATTTCGCAGCCGATATTCATTCATTCGTGGGAATGTCGCTGTAATTAGCCGCGATTGATCAGGAATGACCGATTTCGCCGTGTCCGTCCTGTGCGTACCCGGTCACATCGATCAGCTGTCCCTCCCGGGCGACGGAGACGGGCAGGGGGGCGTCGATGGACCTCGCCAGCTCGTCGAGCTGCGCATCGGTGCGTACCGGCGAATGGTGGAACAGGACCAGCCGCCGCGCGCCGGCCTCGTCCGCCAGCCGGATCGCGTCGTCGACCGTGGCGTGGCCGTACTCGTCGGCGATCGCACGCTCGGACTCGAGGAACTGCGCGTCGTGCAGCATGACGTCCACGCCGGCGACGAGGTCGCGCGCCGCCGGGCTGCAACCCTGCACCGGCCCGTGGTCGGGCAGGTAGGCGATCGAACTCGCAGCGTCCTCGATGCGGTAACCGAAGGTGCGCCCACCCTTGTGGGCCAGATCGGCCGTTCGCACCGTGAAGCCGCCGATCTCGTAGGAACCGGCGTCGAGGGTGTGGAAGGTCCAGTCGCCGTTCAGGCCGCCCGGCTCGATGGGGAACAGCGGCGGCGACATCATGCGTGTCACCAACTCGCGTCCGCTCTCACCCCGCTGCGCCGGAACGTAGACGTCGACGACGCTGGCGTGCCGGTCGCCCGCGCCGAAGAACGGGATGCCCTGCACGTGATCCCAGTGCAGATGACTCAGGACGATGGCGCCCCGGTAGGCGGGCGTGGACAGTCGCGTCGACAGCATGCGCAACCCGGTGCCGGCGTCGAGCACGAGCGTCGGGTCCTGCGCGCCGTCCGGAATCACCGCGACGCACGAGGTGTGGCCGCCGTACCTGACGAACTCCGGACCCGGCGTGGGTGTGGAGCCTCGCACACCGAGCAGCAGAAGTTTCACGGCGCCTCCGTCCGATCGGCGCAGACACTAACGGATGGGAGGGCATCGAAGCGCGCTTTGCGCTTCACGAATTGCGTCTCGATCATGCCGAATTGTCGAGATCCGCGCTCGATCATGCTCTTGATCGCAGTGCTATGTTCCCGCCGTTGACCTTGTACATGCCGGTACCAAGGGGACTGCAGAATGACCGATGCCACCGTGCAGGTGAGGTCGCGAAGGCAGCCGAAGCCTGCCGCCGTACTCGCGGTGGCAGGCTTCGGGGCGTTCCTGGCCTTCCTCGACTCGACGGTCGTCAACGTCGCGTTCCCCAGCATCAGGGCATCGTTCCCGGGGTCGTCGCTGTCCACCCTGTCGTGGGTGCTGAACGCCTACAACGTCGTGTTCGCGGGCTTCCTGGTTGCATCCGGCAGGTTCGCCGACCTGTTGGGCCGGCGCCGCACGTTCGTGTTCGGCACGCTGGTCTTCACGCTCGCCTCGGTTGCCTGCGCCGCGTCGACATCGGTGGGGATGCTGATCGCGTCGCGCGTCGTGCAGGGTCTGGGCTGTGCCGTGCTCGTGCCCGCGTCACTCGCCATGGTCATCGACGCGTTCCCCGATCACCGGCTCACCGAGGGTGTCACCCTCTGGGGTGCGACGGCCGCGCTGGCGGCGGGGTTGGGGCCACCGGTCGGTGGCGCGCTGGTCAACGCCGGCAACTGGCGGTGGGCCTTCGTCATCAACATCCCGCTGGGGCTGCTGGCGGTCGTGCTCGCGCGCCGCGCCACGGTCGAGAGCCGCGCGCCGGGGCGGCGCCGGTTGCCGGACGTGCTCGGGACGTTCCTGCTCATCGCTGCGTTGACGGGACTGACCCTCGGCATCGTCCAGGGTCACGACTGGGGGTGGACGAGCGCGCGGTTGCTGATCTGCCTCGCGGTCGCGCTCGCGGTGCTGGTGGCGTTCGGTGTCCAGAACGCCCGGCACCCGGTGCCGATGCTCGATCCCGCCCTGCTGCGCACCAGGCGCTTCGCCGTGGCCAACGTCGTCACGCTCGTCGCCGGCGCCGGCTTCTACGCGTACGGGCTGACGCACATCCTGTGGCTGCGCTACGTGTGGGGCTACTCGCTGCTGGACGCCGGCCTGGCGGTCGCCCCCGGCGCACTCGCCGCGGCCGTCGCGGCGGCCCTGCTGGGCCGGTTGGCCGAGCACCGCGGACACCGGCCGGTCGTCGTCATCGGCGCGATCGTGTGGGCGCTCGCGCTCACCTGGTACGCGACCCGGATCGGTCTGCGTCCGGACTTCCTGGGGCAGTGGCTGCCCGGCCAGATCATCAGCGGCATCGGCGTCGGGGCCACCTTGCCCATCGTGACGGGCGCCGCCCTGGTCGGCGTCCCCGGCGGCCGCTACGCGGCAGCGTCGGCAGCGGTGTCGAGCACGCGGCAGTTCGGCGCCGTACTCGGCATCGCGATCCTCGTGGCGATCATCGGCAATCCCAGCGCGGCGACGGCCGCCGCGGCGTTCCGGCACGGATGGGCCTTCTCCGCCGGCTGCTTCGCGCTCGTCGCGGTGCTGGCCCTCTTCCTGGGACGCGACCACGTCCCGACCGCGATGGCGGTCGTCCACCGCCCCGCCGAGCAGGCGTCGCCGGCAGCCGAGACGCCCGAACCCGTCGTCGCGACGCCCGCGAGCGAGCGGTGGGAACTCAGCCTGTTCGCATCGCTGTCCGAACGCAGCCGGTCTGCGCTGGAAGCCGCGCTGGTGCCGGTCGAACTGGCGGCAGGCGAGTTCTTGTTCCGGCAGGGCGACGCGGCCGACGGGCTGTACGTGGTGCGGTCCGGCCAGCTCGAGGTGCTGATCGATGATCTGGTCGTGTCCCGTCTCGGGTCCGGCGACGTCATCGGCGAGTTGGCGCTGCTCACCGACGAGCCGCGCTCGGCCTCGATCCGCGCGCGGCGCGACAGCAGGGTGGAGTTGCTGACGGCCGAGGCGTTCGCGCGACTGAGCCGTGCCCAGCCGGATCTCCCGCTGGCGTTGGGACGTCGGATCGCGGCCCGCCTGCAGCAACTCACTCCGCCGGTCGTCCCGCCGAGCCCCGGCCGGGTGGTCGCGGTCGTCGGGACCGATCCGGACGCGCCGACGCGCGAGGTGTCCGCGGCACTGGTGCGATCCATGAGCCGTCATCTGCGGGTCACCGATCCGGGCGTCGTGACCGGCTCCGGACTCGAGCGCGCCGAGAACGCTCACGATCGCGTCGTGTTGACCGCGCCGTACGGTGACGACGACTACCGGGCGTTCTGCCTGCGTAGCGCCGACCGCGTCGTCTTCGTCGCCACCGGCCCGACCCCGCCGCACGCTTCCCTTCTCGCTGCGCATCAGGACTGCGACGTCGTCATCGTCGGAGCCGATCCGAGCCGGCCGGACCTGCTGGCGTGGCACGAATGGGCCACGCCGATCTCCGTGCATCGCGCGTCCGCGGGGGCCGATCTCGAGATCGCGCTGCGAGGCCTGTCCGCCCGCCTCGCGCAGCGCGCGATCGGACTCGTACTCGCCGGCGGTGGCGCCCGGTCGCTCGCCCATCTGGGCGTCATCGAGGAATTGGAGCGGGCCGGGATACTGGTCGACCGCGTGGCGGGCACCAGTGCCGGTGCCGTCGTCGCAGCGTTTCTGGCAGAAGGCCTCAGCGCGGACGAGATCGACGCCGTGGTGTACGAGGAGTTCGTCCGCCGCAACCCGCTCGGTGACATCACGCTGCCCCGGCGCGGGCTCATCAAGGGTGAGCGCACGCGGACGGCGCTGCGCCGGCACTTCGGGGACCGCCTGTTCGAGGAACTGCCGCGCGAACTGCACGTCGTGAGCGTCGACCTCATGCACCGCATGCCGGTGATCCACTCGCGCGGATCGGTGAGCGACGCGGTGGCGGCGTCGCTGCGCATACCCGGTGTCTTCCCGCCGCTGGGACTCGGCGGGGTGGTTCACGTCGACGGGGCGGTACTGGACAACGTTCCCGTCGGTGCGCTCGAGCGGACGCCGGACGGGCCGATCGTCGCGGTCAACATCAGCATGGGCGGCGGTGGGTCGTCCTCGGGCCGTACGTCGCCCCGGCCGGTCCGGATCCCCGGCATGGCCGAGACGCTGATGCGCACGATGTTCATGAGCAGCGCGCTCGCCACCTCGAGCGCGCTGGCCCGGGCGGACGTCGTGATCACACCCAGGACCAGTGAGGTCGGCTTCTTCGAATGGCACCAGATCGACGTGCTGCGCGAGGCCGGGCAGCGCGCGGCCGCCGAGGCCATGCCGGCCCTGCTCGCCCTGGCCGAGCCGCGGCGCTCGCCCGAGCATCAGGCCGCCGTCGCGGAGCCGATGGCCCGGTAGCCGCTTACACGCGCCGTCGGCGCTGCTAAAGGACCTGTCCTCCGGCGTGCGCGAGTGTTGCGATCGTGCGTAGCACGGCGTGGGGGACGATCTTGCTGGTTGCGGGGTTGGCCTCGTCCGGCGCGTTGCAGATCTCGAAGCGGTACTGACCGTACGGGCCTTCGGCGTCGATGGTGTGCCGGGTCATCGGCGCGGCTGGGTCGGCCCGGACGATCACCTCCAGGTCCCAGTTGCCCGTTGCCAGGGCCAGGGCGGCGGCGACGTTCGTCGACTTCGGGAACTTGATGGGTACATCGCGCGCCGTGCCCCGGTACACGTCGAATGCGTCGGTCGTGGTTCGCAACCGTTGCAGTGTGGCCTGGTCCATCCACGGCTGGGCGATCGTTGCCGGCTTCTTGGTGGTTGTCAGCCGGACGTGGGTCAACGGCGCCTGGCGGCGTGCCGCGGCGAGCAGGTCGAGGCCTCCGATAGCACCGCTGGTGTAGAACAACCGGCCCGGGCCGTCAGTGGTCAGCGCCGCGGCGAGTTCGGGGTCGGCCAGAGCTCCCACCGACAGGACGAGCAGGTCGACTCCGGCCGCGAGTACCTCATGCGCGTGGTCGCGCAGCGCCTTCTGTCCGGC
>SCQZ01000406.1 GCA_004299665.1 Jatrophihabitans sp. | reverse complement strand
CGTCCACCCCGCAGCCGCGCCGGCGAGCGCGCCGAGGACGGCGGCGATGCCCGCAGTCCCCCACAGCCGGCCCCGACCGGCCGGCGCGCCGGCCCACCAGGAGCGGTTCTCCCGGTCCGGCACCGAGACCGTCAGCCGTGCCAGGTACGGCGCCGCCGCGACGCACAGCGCCGCCGCGACGCCGACGGCCGGCGCATCGGGCATGGCTGGCAAGCCTACGCAGCGCAGTACCGTCGGGGCGTGACCGACGCGGCCTTCGACGCAGTGGTGCTGGCCGGCGGCGCCGCGCGCCGGTTGGGCGGCCGCGACAAGCCCGCGCTGCGCATCGCGGGCGCGTCGCTGCTCGAGCGGGTGCTCGATGCGGTGTCCGGCGCGGCGAGCACCGTCGTCGTGGGTCCGCGGCGGGACCTGGCCGTTCCTGCCGTGTGGTGCCAGGAGGTGCCGCCGGGCTCCGGACCGGTGGCCGCCATCGCGGCCGGGCTGGCCCGTGTCGGCGCGGACCGGCTGGTCCTGCTCGCCGCGGACCTGCCCTGGATCGCACCGGCCGTCGGCCCGCTGCGCGCCGCACTCGACGCGCCCGAAACGCCCGACGCCGCGGTCCTGGTGGACGCCTCGGGGCGGCGCAACGTGCTCGCGGCGGCGTGGCGCACCGCATCGCTGCGCGCGGCACTCGTCCGGGTGGGCCCACCGGCGGGACGGCCGGTGCGGGCCCTCTATGACGGGGCGGCCGTGGCGACCGTCCCGGACGCGGGCGGCTGGGGTGCCGACTGCGACACGTGGGACGATCTGCAGGCCGCCCGGTCCCGCGCCGCGGCCGATTGACGAGCCGTCCGAGGCCGAGGAGCGCTGCCCGACGTGATCGATCAGCCGCACACCCGCAGCGATCGCGCCGCGCAGCAGGACGGAACGGCCGCACCACCGCGGTCGATGCTGCGCGAGTGGCGCGACGCGGTGACCCCGCGCGCGGTGGGCCTCGTGATCGGTGTCCTCGTCCTGCAACTCGCCTTCATCCTCAGCTACGCCGGCGCCTTCCACTCCCCCTCGCCGCACCTGATCCCGGTCGGCGTCGTCGCCCCGCAGGGCACACCGCCGGCCGCCGTCGGCGGGCCGTCGCGCAGATCGACGCGCTGCCCGGCAGGCCGCTGCGGGCCCGCGCGGTGTCCGATCGCTCCGAGGCGGTGAGGCTGATCCGCCACCAGGAACTGTCCGGGGCGGTGCTCGTCGGCGCGGACGGCACCGACACGTTGCTGGTCGCAGGCGCGCAGGGCGGGGCGCTCTCCTCGGCGCTGGAACTGGTGGTCCGCCGGGTCGAGGCGACTCGGCACCGCACGCTAGGCGCCGTCGAGGACGTGGTCCCGACCGGAGCCGGCGACGCCCGCGGGCTCACGGCGTTCTACCTGGCCGTCGGGTGGGTCGTGGGCGGTTACCTCGTCGCGTCGATCCTGGCGATCAGCGCCGGCGCGCGGCCCTCCACCCTGCGCCGGGCCCGGGTGCGCCTCGGGGCGCTGGTGCTGTACGCCGTCGCGTCGGGCATCGGGGGCGCCGTCATCGTCGGTCCCGCGCTCGGCGCGCTCGACCTGCGCTCGGCGTCCCAGTTCTGGGCGCTGTCCTTCCTCGGCGCGCTGTTGGTGTTCGGCGTGGGCGCGTTCACCATGGCGATCCAGGCGCTCACCGGCCTGCTGGGCATCGGCATCGCCGTGCTGCTGTTCGTCGTGCTGGGTAACCCCAGCGCGGGCGGGGCCTACCCCGCGCCGCTGCTGCCGCCGTTCTGGCGCGCGATCGGGCCACTGCTGCCGCCGGGCGCCGGCACCTCCGCGGTGCGCAGCATCGTCTACTTCGACGGTTCGCGGATGCTCGAGCCCGCCGTCGTCAGCGCCGCTTACGCGATCGTCGGCATCGCCGTGCTCCTGATCGCCGGGATGCGCCAGGCGGTGACGGCGCAGGCTCAGGCCAGCGCGTCCTCGCCCGCATAGACGTTCATGCCACCGCCACGCACCATGCCCGCGAGCAGCAGGCCGTAGCTGCGGGCCAGGTCCACGGCCAGGCTCGAGGGCGCCGACACCGCCACGATCCCGGCGTACCCGGCGGCCACCGCCTTCTGCACGATCTCGAAGGACACCCGGCCGCTGACGACCAGCAGCCGGTCGGTCGCCGGCAGCAGCCCGTTCATCAGCGCGTAGCCCGCGACCTTGTCGACCGCGTTGTGACGGCCCACGTCCTCGCGCACGACCAGCAGGTTCCCGGCGCCGTCGCTCAACGCCGCCGCGTGGACCCCTCCGGTCCGGTCGAAGGCCTGCTGCCGGTCCCGCATCCGCGCGGGCAGCCCGGCGAGGACGTCACGGCGCACCGACCAGCCCGGCGAGCGCGACGGGCACCACTGCAGCGGCGTGAGGTCGACGATGTCGGCGCTGCAGATCCCGCACGCCGAACCGGTGAGGAACGCGCGCGGGCGCGGCGGCGCCACGCCGTCGGCGAGATCCACCTGGACCCGGTCGGTGTCGTCCTGCCAGCAGGCCCGCACGGTGCGCACGTCGGCTGCGCGACGCACCCCGGACTCGCCGTCGGATGGCTGGTCGTCGAGTCC
>SCQZ01000405.1 GCA_004299665.1 Jatrophihabitans sp. | reverse complement strand
CTACGCAGTCCTGTGGCCGCTCTACGGCTGCTACGTCATCTACCTGTGGGCCCGGCTGAGGCGGACGGCACCCCCGGTCGAGGCGCCGCCGGCGCCGCTCGAGGAGGACGACGCGGAACTGCTCGCGTACAACCGTTTCCTCGCCACCCGCAGGGCCGATGTCCGGCGCCGGACGGGCTGAGCGCCCGGTCGGGCGGGCCCACCGCCTCGCGGCCCGCACGGCGCTTGCCGCCGGCGGCGCCCTGCTCGCCGCCGCGGCGTTGCTCGCGCTCGCCGCGCCCGCCTCTGCCCACGCCGTCTTCGTCTCGGCCAGCCCCGGGCCGGGGGCGGACCTCGCGGCGGCGCCGGCCGAGATCCGCATCGCCTTCAGCGAGCCGCTGATGGCGGCGCTGTCCGGTGTCGAGGTCGACCGGTCCACGGGTGCGCGGGTCGGCACGACGCCGGGGCACGTCGACGGTGCCGATGCGGCCGCCTACGTCCAGCCGCTGCCGCAACTCGGGCCGGGACGCTACACGGTCGTCTGGCACACCACATCGAAGATCGACGGTCACGTCCGTTGGGGCTCCTACGGCTTCACCGTCCTCGAAGCGGACGGCGCCGTGCCGCCGGGCCCACCGCCGCCCCGGAGCAGCCTGCCCGCCCCGCTGCCTGTGGCGATCTCGGCGGTGACGTCCTGGGTCGGGCTCGCGGCGCTGTTCGCCCTCACCGGTGCCGTGCTGGCCCTGCTGCTCGGTGGCGTCGCGGACGCGACGTCACAGCGGCTTCTCGGCCGGCTGGTGGCGGCGGCCGCCGGAGCCACCGCGCTCGCGACGGCCGCCCAGTTCGCCGGCACCTGGGCCGGGACGGGGTGGCGGGCTGCGGGCGTGCCGGCCATGATCAGCGGCGAGGCCGCGGCGTGGTGGTGGCTCCGGCTGGCCGCCACGGTCGTCGCGGCCGTCGCCTGGCCGCGCCGGCCGACCCGGGAGGGTGGTGGCCGCCGGACGCTCCTCGCCACCACCGTCCTCGCTGCGGTGCTGGCGGTCGCGGCGACGGGACATCCGGCCGCTGGCGCGCTGCCGCGCGCCGGCCTGGCGTTCGCGGCGGTCCACGTGCTGGCCGCGAGCCTCTGGCTGGGCGGTGTCGTCGCCGTGGCGATCGTCTGGATCGGTGCGTGGCGACGCGGCGCCGACCACGCCGTGCGCCGCGCGTTTGTCCGGCGCTTCTCTGTGGTCGCCGGAATGGCCGTGCCTGCCGTTCTGGCTAGTGGGGTGGCGAGCGCGGTCCTGGAACTCGGCGGCACGGGGGACTTGACCGGTTCCGGCTACGGCCGCTGGCTGCTCGTCAAGGCCGGCCTCGTCGCGCTGACGGTAGCGGTGGCCGCGGGCAATGCCGCGCGGCACCGGGCGCGCGGATCACCCCGCGAGGCGCCACGCCGGGTGGCGATGTGGCTCGGCACCGAAGCCGTGCTGGGGCTCCTCGTGCTCGCACCGACCGCGGCACTCAGTGTGCTCGCGCCGTCCGGAGCGACCGACGCCGCGCGCGCGGCCGCCCGGCAGGCACAGCACGCGGCCGACCCGGTGAGCGCCTTCACCGGTCTCGGCGCGATGGGTACCCGAACGGTCGAGGTCGCGCTCACGCCGGGGACGGCGGGCGTGAACGACGTCCGCGTGGAGGTGGACGGCGACCTCGCGACGTCGCGGCTCCAGGCGACCCTGACGAGCGCATCCGCCGCGATCCGTGCGCGGCTCGCCCGCTCGGGCCTGGACCACGACCCGGCCACGCACACCGTCTTCGACGGCAGCGTCACGGTGCCGGGTGCGGGCCGCTGGGAGCTGACCGTCTCCGGTGCGCCGGGCATGAGCGCCGCGATCAGCGTCGCGGTCCGTGCCCCGCCCCCACCGACCAGTCACGCCTCGCCGGTCCGGGACGGGTGGCTGCTGGTACTCGCTGTCCTCGGGGGCACGGCGGTGCTCATGGGCGCGGTCCGCGTCGTGCGGCCGCGCAGATCGGAAGAGC
>SCQZ01000404.1 GCA_004299665.1 Jatrophihabitans sp. | reverse complement strand
GTCACCGATCGCAGCACCGTCGCGCTCGAAACCTCACTCATGCCCTCTCCCTTCGCCCGGTGTCGGCTGCTCTCGAGGGAGGTCTGCGCGGCCTCGGAGAATCCGGCCAGCGTCCGCCTCCAGAAGGTGTCCAGTTGATCCTTCAACGCGCTCAGGGCCACCGCGTCGACCCGATAGACGCGCCGGGTGCCGGCTGCCTCGTCGACCACCACACCGGCGTCCTTGAGCACTCGAAGGTGCTGCGACACGGCCGGCCTGCTGATGGGCAGACCGTCGGCGAGCTCGCCCACAGCACGCGGCCGCGCCGCCAGCGCGGCGACGATCTGCCGCCGCGACGAATCGCCCAGGACGTCCCACGCGATGGACGAACCGTCAGCCGCCACGAACGGTTAGTCTTCACTTACGATGTCGGTCGCGTCAAGACCCAGCGCTGGAACGGTGCCGCGGACGGCGTCGCTAGAAATATGGTTGTATTTAGTGCATACGTTCTGATAGGATGACGGGATGTTGCTCGCACCGCCGGTTCGGTCGCGGCGTTCGCGCCTGCGCCAGGACTCGGAGCCGGTGTGGGTGGATGAGGCGTTGCTGACGCCGATGCCCTCGCCCGTGCAGGCGTTGCGGCGTCCGGATGATGCTGCCGCGGCGGTGGCGGTGCTGGCTCCGGTGCCGCAGTCATGGGCGGCGTTGCTGCCGATGGACCCCGCCGCGATGTCCGAGACGGGCCTGATCGACGCGCTGGTGGCGTCGGAGAAGCTGTTGGCCTCGATCGCAGCGTCGCAGCAGGTGTTCCTGGCCGAGGTGGCCCGCCGGGATCCGGAAGGGGAACTGTTCCTGCGGGACGAGGCGGCCTGCGCATTGAAGGTCGCCCCCGGTACCGCGCACCAGCGGCTGGAGGACGCGACCCAGTTGACCGGCCGGCTGTCGGTGGCGCTGGACCTGCAGGAGTCCGGTCGGCTCTCGTCGATGAACGCCCGCCTCCTGGCCCGCGCGGTGCAGGATCTGCCCGACGATGTCGCGGCTCGGGTGCAGGCGCGGGTGCTGCCGGGTGGCTGCGCCCAGACGCCGGGGGAGTTCCGGGCGGCGGTGCGGCGGGCGGTGGCGCGGTTCGACCGCAAGGACGAGCGGGAGCGTCACGCGCAGGCGTACGCGAAGCGGCACGTGCGTAGTTACCCGGTCGAGGACCACATGGCCGACGTGTTGTTGCACCTGGGGGCGGACGGTGCGGCGGTGGTGAACGCCGCGATCGACGCCTGGGCCGTCAGGACCGACCCCGGCGATCGGCGCAGCGCCGACCAGCGCCGCGCCGACGCGATCGTGGACATCTGCTCGCACGCCCTGGCGCTGCCCGGCGTGCCGCGCCGGCACGGCATCCGGCCCGCCATCAACGTCACCGTCGCCGCCTCCACCCTCGCCGGCAGCGACGAGCAGCCCGCCCACCTGGACGGCTACGGCCCCATCCCCGCCGCCATGGCCCGCCGCCTCGCCGCCCTGCCCGGCGCCCGCCGCCACCAGTTCGTCGTGGACGGCGAAGGCCGCATCCTGGACCTGCAGGCACCCGACGCGGCCGACAGCTACACCCCGCCGGTACGCATCGCCCGCCACGTCCTGATCCGCGACCAGTACTGCGTCATGCCCGGCTGCCCTTTCCGCGTCTGAGTTCGTGCACCAGTTCCCGGTTCTAATACCCAACCATCTGGGCGGATAAGTTGATCACCGTTCAGGAGGTAGGAAGTGACAGGACCCAAGCCGGGACGCAG
>SCQZ01000403.1 GCA_004299665.1 Jatrophihabitans sp. | reverse complement strand
TGCGCCATGGGGCGCCGCGCCCGGAGCGCGGCGCCCCATGGCGTCCGTGGGTGCCGCGGCGCCCTGCCCGGCGGTCGTCACCCGATGACGCGCGGTACCAATCGTCCTAGCCTGGCCGTATGACCTCGGCAATCTCCTACGCGAGCGGCACCTCCTCCGTCCCCCTGATCGGCGAGACGATCGACGCGAACCTGCGGCGGGCGGTGGCGGCGTACCCCGAGCGCGAGGCCGTCGTCGACGTCGCCGCCGGCCGGCGCCTGACCTACGGCCAGGTCGACGCCGCGGTGGAGCAGGTGGCGCGAGGGTTGATGGCCCGCGGGGTGGCGGCGGGCGACCGTGTCGGCATCTGGGCGCCCAACTGCCTGGAGTGGTACCTCGTCCAGTACGCGACCGCGCGCATCGGGGCGATCCTGGTCAACATCAACCCGTCGTACCGCACCCACGAGTTGGAGTACGTGCTGCGGCAGGCCGGGATCGCCACGCTGGTGTCGGCCGTGGCGTTCCGGACGAGCGACTACCGGGCGATGATCGAGCAGGTGCGCGGCGGGCTGCCGGCGCTGGCGGACGTCGTCTACCTGGGGGACCGGACGTGGGACGACCTGCTCGCCGGGGCAGCGGCGGTCGGCGCGCAGGAGGTGGCCGACCGGGCAGCGGGGCTCGGCTTCGACGACCCGATCAACATCCAGTACACCTCGGGGACGACCGGTTTCCCGAAGGGCGCCACCCTGAGCCACCACAACATCCTCAACAACGGCTACTTCGTCGGCGAGGCGATGGGCTACGCCTTCGAGGACCGCATCTGCGTGCCGGTGCCCTTCTACCACTGCTTCGGCATGGTGATGGGCAACCTGTCGGCCACGTCCCACGGGGCCTGCGTGGTCATCCCCGCTCCCGCGTTCGAGCCCGCCGCCACCTTGCAGGCCGTGCAGGACGAGCGCTGCACCTCGCTGTACGGCGTGCCCACCATGTTCATCGCCGAACTCGGCCTGCCGAACTTCGCCGACTACGACCTCACCTCGCTGCGTACCGGGTGCATGGCCGGCTCGCCGTGCCCGGTCGAGGTGATGAAGCGCGTCGTCAACGAGATGCACATGGAACAGGTCACCATCGCGTACGGCATGACCGAGACATCCCCGGTGGCGACCCAGACCGGCGCCGACGACACGCTGGACCGGCGCGTGTCGACGGTCGGACGGGTGCACCCGCACGTCGAGATCAAGGTCGCCGACCCGGAGACCGGGCGCCCGCTGCCGATTGGCGAGCCGGGCGAGTTCTGCACCCGCGGTTATTCGGTGATGATCGGCTACTGGGACGAGCCGGACAAGACCGCCGATGCGATCCGGGGCCGGTGGATGCACACAGGCGACCTGGCGGTGATGGACGAGGAGGGCTACGTCAACATCGTCGGCCGGATCAAGGACATGGTCATCCGCGGCGGCGAGAACATCTACCCGCGCGAGATCGAGGAGTTCCTCTACACCCATCCGGACGTCGTGGACGCGCAGGTGATCGGCGTCCCGGACGAGAGGTACGGCGAGGAACTGATGGCCTGGGTGCGGCTGCGCGACGGCGCGGTGCCCCTCACCGCGGCGGCGCTGCGCGAGTTCTGCAGCGGCCGGCTCGCCCACTACAAGATCCCGCGCTACGTGCACGTGGTGGACGCCTTCCCGATGACGGTGACGGGAAAGATCCGCAAGGTGCAGATGCGCGAGGAGTCGATCGCGATGCTGGGGTTGGAGACGGCAGCCGCCGCGCGCCATGCCTGACGAGGTCCGCGTCAAGCGCGTCTACGACGAACCGGAAGCCTCCGACGGGTCGAGGGTGCTGGTGGACCGCGTCTGGCCGCGCGG
This sequence comes from Jatrophihabitans sp., assembly GCA_004299665.1. GTDB lineage: Bacteria > Actinomycetota > Actinomycetes > Mycobacteriales > Jatrophihabitantaceae > FW021-bin43. Next base: position 2,069 of record SCQZ01000403.1, on the reverse strand, counting down.
GATCTCCAAGGAGAAGGCGGCCGTGGACCGGTGGGCCAAGGACGTCGCGCCCTCCACGGAACTGCGCCGCTGGTACGGCCACGACCCGGACAAGTTCACCGAGTTCGCGCAGCGCTACCGGGCCGAACTGCGGGGTTCGGCGGCGCTGGAGCAGCTGCGGCAGGTGAGCGGCCGGCTCACCCTGGTCACCGCGACGCGCGCCGTCGACATCTCGCAGGCGGCGGTCCTGGCCACCCTGCTGTCGCCATGAGTGTGCTGAGCGCCACCGCGCGCTGACTTGCACCCCGCGCCGCCCGCGGAGGATGCTTGCGTCCAGCAACTAGATGCATAGCCCATGTAAGTGAGTGTGTCCATGATGGAGACGACGGCAGCGACCGCGGACGTGACGGCGGTCGCCGACAGCTTCGTGTACCTGATGCGCACCTTCGCGCGGCAGCGGGCCAAGGTGCTCGCGGAGGCGGCGCACGACGTCGAGTGGTCCTCCCAACTGCTGCTGAAGGTGCTGGCCAACGAGGGCGCCATGCGCGCCAGCCAACTCGCCGAGCACGCCCACATCGACCCGTCCACCGCAAGCCGGCAGGTCGCCGCGCTGGTCAAGGAGGGGATGGTCGAGCGGCGCGCGGACCCGGAGGACGGGCGGGCCTGCCTGCTCGCGATCACCGACAAGGCCGGCGACGTGCTGCGGCGGCACGACGAGATCCGCGACGAGTACTTCACCCGCATGCTCAGCGGGTGGAGCGAGCGCGACCTGCGCCGCTTCGCCACGTTGCTGTCCCGGTTCACGGCCGACTTCGACGCCGCGAGCACCGACTTCCTCACCGAGCGGATCGCGACCCGGACCGCCTCGGCCGAAAGGACCTGAACTCCTCGATGGCAACCACCGCACCGCAGCCGGTCGAGTCGCCGAGCGGCCTGACCCACAAGCAGATCGTGACGATCCTGTCGGGCCTGATGCTCGGCATGTTCCTCGCGTCGCTGGACCAGATGATCGTCTCCACGGCGATCCGCACCATCGGCGACGACCTGCACGGGCTGCCGGCCCAGGCGTGGGTCACGACGGCGTTCCTGATCACCTCGACGATCGCGACGCCGCTGTACGGCAAGCTGTCGGACATCTACGGCCGCAAGCCACTGTTCCTGTTCGCGATCGTCGTGTTCATCATCGGTTCCGCGCTGTGCGGCCTGGCGACCTCGATGTACATGCTCGCGGGGTTCCGCGCGTTCCAGGGCATCGGCGCCGGCGGCCTGATGTCGCTCGCGCTGGCGATCATCGGCGACATCATCGCCCCCCGGGAACGGGCGAAGTACCAGGGCTACTTCATGGCGGTCTTCGCGACGTCCTCGGTCCTGGGGCCCGTCCTCGGCGGCTTCTTCGCCGGCGCGCCGCACATCTTCGGCATCACCGGCTGGCGCCTGATCTTCTACATCAACGTGCCGATCGGGATCGCCGCGCTCGTCGTCGTCACCAAGGTGCTGCACATCGACCACCACCGCCAGGACCACCGCATCGACTGGTGGGGCGCCACCGCGCTGGCCGTCGGGCTCGTCCCGCTGCTGGTCGTCGCCGAGCAGGGGCAGTCCTGGGGCTGGGGCTCCGGGAGCGCCTTCGCGTGCTACCTGCTGGGGCTGGCCGGGCTGGCCGTGTTCTTGTGGATCGAGGCCCGCATGGGCGACGAGGCACTGCTGCCGCTGCGGCTGTTCCGCAACGGGGTGTTCTCGGTCGGCTCCGGCCAGTCCTTCGTCATCGGCATCGGGATGTTCGGCGGCATGATGTCGATCCCGCTGTACCTGCAGATCGTCAAGGGCGCCTCCCCCACCAAGGCCGGGCTGCTGATACTGCCGATGGTGTTCGGCATCATGACGGCCTCGCTGACGGCCGGGCTGATCACCGCGAAGACCGGCCGGTACAAGATCTTCCCGGTGATCGGCAGCGCGATGCTCGTCACCGGGATGCTGCTGCTCGCCACCGTGCACGCCGACACCTCGCTGGTCACCACCGACCTGTACATGCTGTTGTTCGGCGCCGGTCTCGGCCTGAACATGCAGTCGATCGTGCTCGCGATGCAGAA
>SCQZ01000402.1 GCA_004299665.1 Jatrophihabitans sp. | reverse complement strand
CGGGTCGCGACCCTCGACGGGGTCGAACTGGATCTGACCCGCACGGAGTTCGACCTGCTGGTCACCGTGATCGGCGGACCGCGCCGGGTGTGGCAGCGCGACGCCCTGCTGCGGGAGGTGTGGGGCTCGGACTGGGTCGGCGACGGTCACCTGGTCGAGGTGCACATGGGGAACCTGCGGCGCAAGCTGGGCGACAGCCCGCGCCACGGCCGATTCATCCGCACGGTGCGCGGGGTCGGCTACCGGGCGGGACCCGGATGACCCCTGAGGAGGCGCGCCTGCTGCGCCACGACCTCACGACGCCGCTGACGTCCCTGATCGGCTTCCTGGAGTTGCTGGAGGACATGCCGTCGGTGGCCGGCGACCCGGCCGCGAGCGAGTACGTCGGCCGGTGCACGGTCTCCGCCCACCGGATGCTGACCCTGATCGACCAGCGGCTGCGTCCGCCGTCCCGCTGACGGGGGCGGGGCGCCAGATCGCGACGAGCAGTCCTGCGACGAGGGCGGCCGGCAGGGCGCCGGTCATCAGCACGTGCACCAGCGGCAGCCGCAGCGTCCGGATCACCGACCCGGCGACCGGCACCACGGTACGCACCCGCCACACGGTGCTGCCCGCGAGCCGGGCCGTCCACGGGTCGTCCACCGCGTTGGCGTCACCACGCGTGCGCACCAGGACCGCGCCGTCGGCGGAGCGTCCCACCCACACGACGCGGTGGCTCTCCACCCGGTGGTCCTGGGTGGGGACGTGGTAGGTGATGATCTGCCCGACCCGCACCGAGGCGGCCGGCTCCGGGGTGTCGATCACGACGTCGCCGGGGCGGATGGTCGGCGACATGCTGCCGGTGAGCATCGTCGCGGTCCGGTAGCCGAGCAGCCGCGGCCCGGCGGTGACGGCGAGCAGCAGCCCGGCCGCCACCACCAGCAGCAGCCAGGCCGCGGCCTGCAGCAAACCCCGGGCGACGGTGCTCACGGACCGCTACTGGTTGGTGCCGGCCCGCTGGGTACCGGTGAACGAGAAGCTGATCACCGAACTCTGGCCCTGGAGCGCGTTCCCCGCGACTGCGGGGAACGAGAGGGTCACCACGAGGTTGTCCGCGGCACCGGCCGTGAGGGAGTTCAGGCCGGAGAGCGCAACGTTCGAACCGATCACCGCGCGGGAGGCAAGGACGGTCGAGACCGTCCCGCCGCAGGTGTACGTGTACTTGCCGGTGCCCAGTTCGGTCCAGGGCACCGAGCAGCCCTGGATCGTCAGTTGCAGCCCGTTGGCCGGGTCGGTGTCCAGGAGGGAGGACGTGGTCGCCGACGTGGTGAGCGCGACGGCGGACAGTGCCTGGTTGCCGGTGTTGCTCAGGGTCACGCCGCGCTGCACGGTGTCGCCGGGGACGAGCCCGGTCGCGGCGACGGTGAGCCGGTTCGCGGCGGTGCCGCCGGCCCCGAGCGCGATCGCGACGGTGCCGCTGCTGACCGACGCGGACGCGGAGGTCGAGGAGGTGAACGAGCCGAAGGTGCCCAGTCCTGCGGCACCTGCCGCGGCGGCGACGAGGGCGGCCGAGGCCAGCACCTTGGTGCGGGTGGAGGCGAGGCGAACGGACATGGCGCGGTTCTCTTCCTGTTCGGCCCGGATCGGATGCCGGGCGAGGACATCAGGGAGAACTGTGACCGACAAAGCTAAACTAACGCGGTCCTTAAGTCACAAGGAATCCCGGCGGTTACCGCAAGACCTGCGCAAGCAGGCCGGCCCTCAGGAGATGAACACTCGCAGGCCGCTCGGCGTCCCGACCAGTTCGTGCCGCAGCCTGAGCAGGTAGCACCAGAGCCCCGCGAAGATCACCCCGATCACGAACATCGCGCCGAGGAAGACTCCGGTGGCGATGAAGGCGACCTGCAGCACGGATCCGACCCCGATCCCGAACGGCCGGCGCAGCAGCCCCGCCGTGAGGACCATCAGCCCCGCCAGGACCAGCAGGACCACCGTGCGGGTGGCGCCGAGGCCCGCGGCGGTGTACGCGATCCCGCGCGGCACCAGCGCCGTGACCAGGGCCTCCAGAACCAGGATGCCGGCCAGGGCACTGCGGGTCGCCCGGTTCGCGCGGGCGGACCGGGCGGCCACCTGCTCCGCGGTCGGCCCGGCCGGGGTGTTCGTGGGCGTACTCACGTCGCACCCCCCAGCAGCGCGCGCGCCTCCCCGGCCGTCACGACCGACCCGGTGACCAGCACGCCCGAGCCGGAGACCACCGCGGCCCCGTCGCCCGCGTCCTCGGCCAGCCGCACGGCCGTCTCCAGCGCGTCGTCCAGCCGCGGCTCGACCGTGACCCGATCCGGGCCGAAGACCTCCACGGCGCGCGCGGCCAACTCGTCCACCGGCAGGGCGCGCGACGAGGAGTTCTGGGTGACGACGATCTCGTCCGCGATCGGCTCCACCAGTTCGAGCAGCGCTCCCGCGTCCTTGTCGCCCAGGACGGCCATCACCACGACCAGGCGGCGGAACGAGAACGCCTCCCCCACTGCCGCGACCGTCGCGCGCATGCCGTGCGGGTTGTGTGCCGCGTCGACCAGGATCGTCGGCGCCGAGCGCACCGCCTCCAGCCGTCCCGGCGAACGCACCGCGGCGAACGCGCCGCGCACCGCGTCCAGGTCCAGCGGGCCGGTCGCCGCGCCCGCCCCGAAGAATGCCTCGACCGCCGCGAGGGCGCACGCGGCGTTCTGCGCCTGGTGGGCGCCGTGCAGCGGAACGAAGATCTCTGCGTACTCGCCGCCGAGGCCCTGCAGCCGCAGCGACTGCCCGCCGACGGCCACCCGCCGCTCCAGCACCCCGAACTCGAGCCCCTCCCGGGCCACGCTCGCCCCGACCTCGGCGGCGCGCCGCAGCAGCACCTCCGCGGCCTCGGGAGCCTGCGCGGCCAGGATCGCGCTCGCCCCGGCCTTGATGATGCCCGCCTTCTCCGTCGCGATCTCCCGGATCGTGTTCCCCAGGTAGCGCTGGTGGTCCAGGTCCACCGGAAGCACGACCGCGACCTCGGCGTCCAGGACGTTGGTGTTGTCCCACGTCCCGCCCATCCCCACCTCGATCGCGGCCGCGTCGACCGGCGTGTCGGCGAAGATCGCGAACGCCAGCGCGGTGACGATCTCGAAGAAGGACAGCGGTGTCTCGAACCGCGCGTCCACCAGCGCGATGTAGGGCTCGAGTTCCCGGTACGCCTCGACGAAGGTGCGGTCGCTGACCGGCGCGCCGTCCACGACCACCCGCTCGGCGACGCTCACCAGGTGCGGGCTGGTGTAGCGGCCGGTACGCAACCCGAAGGCCCGCAGCAGCTCGTCGACCATGCGGGCCGTCGTCGTCTTGCCGTTCGTCCCGGTGAGGTGCACCGCCCGGAAGGTGCGCTGGGGGTCGCCGAGCAGGTCCACGAGCGCGCGCATCCGCTCGTTGGTGGGGTGGACGTGCCCCTCGCCGCGGCGGCCGAAGATCTCGCCCTCGACACGCCGCAACTCGGCGGCGTAGCGCTCCCGCTCGGTGACCTGCACGACGTGCAAGTCTATTCGCCCGCATCGGCGGTTCGGAGCGTGTCGCGGAGCACCGTGCCGTCGGCCTGCCCGCCAGCCCCGCGACTGTTCCCCCGAGGCATCCGGGCCGCGTCCCGGAAACCGGACGTCACAGGGGAAAAGTGGCGTCCGCGGCGGCGGGCCGGAGCGTTACCCGAGCGCCTCGAGCGCCGCCTGGATGCGGGCGATGTCGGCCTCGGCCGCGGCGAGCCGGTCGCGGTGCTTGCCGACCACCGCCTCCGGGGCGTTCGCGACGAACGCCGCGTTGGCGAGCTTGGCCGCGTTCAGGTCGCGCTCCTTTTGCGCCGCGGCGAGGTCCTTCGTCAGCCGGGCCCGCTCGGCGGCCACGTCGATCGTCCCGGACAGGTCGACCTCGACCGTCGCCCCGGTCGCGGTGGTGAGGGACGCGGTCGGCGCGAAGCCCTCGCCCGGATCGTCCAGGCGCAGCAGGAAGCGCACGGCCGGCTCCGCCTCGGCCGCGCCCGTGATGCGCGCGGGCACCCGCTGCGCGGGGCGCACGCCCTGGTCGGAACGGAACCTGCGCACCTCGGTGACGATCGAGCGGATGTCCGCGACGGCCGCCTCGGCGGCCGCGTCGGCACGCGCGGTGTCGGCAACCGGCCACGCGGCGCGCACCAGGGTCTCCCGGCCGGTGAGCGTGGTCCAGAGCGACTCGGTCACGTACGGGACCATCGGGTGCAGCAGCCGCAGCAGGGTGTCGAGAACCTCGCCGAGCACCCGGCGGGTGGCCGCGGCGCCGTCCCCGGCGAGCGAGATCTTGGCCAGTTCCAGGTACCAGTCGCAGACCTCGTCCCACGCGAAGTGGTAGAGCAGATCGACGATCTTGGCGAACTCGTACTCCTCGTACAGCGCGTCGACCTCGGTGACGACCGCCTGCAGCCGCGAGAGGATCCACGCATCGGCGATGTCCGGCGCCGGCGGGAGCGACCCGTCGGTGCTCGCCCCGTTGAGCAGCGCGAAGCGGGTGGCGTTCCACAGCTTGGTGCAGAAGTTGCGCGCGCCGACGACCCACTCCTCGTTGACGGCCTGGTCCGCGCCCGGGTTCGCGCCCTGCAGCAACGACAGCCGCACCGCGTCGGCGCCGTACCGGTCGATCCAGTCGACCGGGTTGATGACATTGCCGCGGGACTTGGACATCTTCTTGCCGTGGGCGTCGCGGATGAGCCCGTGCAGCAGCACCGTCCGGAAGGGCACGGCACCGTCCATCGCGTACAGGCCGAACAGCATCATGCGCACGACCCAGAAGAACAAGATGTCGTACCCGGTGACCAGCACGGTCGTGGGGTAGTAGCGGCGCAGGTCGGCGGTGTCCTCGGGCCAGCCGAGGGTGGAGAACGGCCACAGCGCGGAGGAGAACCAGGTGTCCAGGACGTCCGCGTCCTGCGTCCAGCCGGCCGGTGGCGTCTCGTCCGGCCCGAAGCAGGCGTCGTCGCCGTCCGGGGAGTACCAGACCGGGATGCGGTGGCCCCACCACAGTTGCCGGCTGATGCACCAGTCGCGCAGGTCGTCGACCCACTGGAAGTACCGGCCGGTCATCGAGTCCGGCACGATCTGCACCCGGCCGTCGCGCACCGCGTCCCCGGCGGCCTTCGCGAGCGACTCGACGCGCACCCACCACTGCAGCGACAGCCGCGGCTCGACGACGGTGTCACACCGCGAGCAGTGCCCGACGCTGTGCAGGTAGGGCCGCTTCTCGGCGACGATGCGGCCGTCCTCGCGCAGCGCGGCGACGATGGCCGATCGCGCCTCCAGTCGGTCCAGCCCGGCGAACGGCCCGGGGGCGGTGATCACCGCGCGCTCGTCCATGACCGTCAGCGCCGGCAGGTCGTGGCGCCGGCCGATCTCGAAGTCGTTGGGGTCGTGCGCCGGCGTGACCTTCACCGCGCCCGTGCCGAACGACGGGTCGACGTGCTCGTCCGCGACGATCGGGATCTGCCGGTTCGTCAGCGGCAGTGCCACCGTCCGGCCGATCAGGTGGCGGTACCGCACGTCGTCTGGGTGGACGGCGACCGCGGTGTCGCCGAGCATCGTCTCGGCACGCGTGGTGGCGACCACGATCGCCGTGTCCGCGTCCCCGTAGCGGATGCTGACGAGCTCGCCGGCCTCCTCGGCGTGCTCGACCTCGATGTCCGAGAGCGCCGTGAGGTCACGCGGGCACCAGTTGATGATCCGCTCCGCACGGTAGATCAGGTCCGCGTCGTAGAGCTTCTTGAAGATCGTCTGGACGGCGCGGGAGAGCTGCTCGTCCATCGTGAACCGCTCGCGGGACCAGTCCACGCCGTCGCCCAGGCGGCGCATGCCCTCGGTGATCTGCCCGCCGTAGCGCTCCTTCCACTCCCACGCCTTGGCGATGAACTCCTCGCGCGTGTAGTCGAACCGGCCCCTGCCCTCGGTCTCGGCGTGGTGGCGATGGTTCTGCCGCTCGCGCGCGAGTTCGCCGCCTTCGGGGTCCGCGTCTG
>SCQZ01000401.1 GCA_004299665.1 Jatrophihabitans sp. | reverse complement strand
CGTGCTGGACAACCGGACACCGTTCGGGGTCGGTATCACCGGCCGCTCGACGGTGCGGATCGCGAAGGACAGGCCCGGGCAGCTGCGCAAGCACGCCAAGCCCGGAGGCCGCGACACGCTGCCGTGGTTCGGCGACCTGGTCGTCACCAGTCACCACGACACGTGGACCGAGGCGACGGTCGACGCACCACCGGCGGACGCGAGCGGGGACCGCAAGCCGACCGTGCTGATGGGCCGCATCATGGCCGCCATCGAGGAGCACGGGCCGCTGTCGCAGCGGCGAGTCCGGGCCGCTCTCGGCGGCAAGGCGCAGACCGTCACCCGGGCGCTGGACGTCCTCATCCTCGACGGACACCTGACCGAGTCCTCACCGCACACGATCTTGAAGCCGTGGGGCGGTGAGGAATCGTGACCGTGTCCCGACCGTGTCCCGACCGTGTCCCGGACACGGGGCGATGTGACCGTGTCCCCGTGTCCCCCTCTTTAAGAGGGGACACGGACACGGGACACGCCTTGCCCAGCCGACCAGATCAGCCGAACAGCCAACCGTGTCCCCGCCGGCGGGTGCGTCGTCCGGGTGAGTCACTGCCTGCGCCGGTGCCGGTGCCAGCGGTCGAGCCAGCCACCTGGCGGTGTTCCCGCTGCCTGACCTCGTTCGTCGGCGTGCGCGACCTGGCTGAGCATTACCGGGTCGAGCATCGGGAGGAGCGGTGAGCCGCCGGCCGTGGCGGTGCGCCTGGTGCGGGCAGCGTTTCGCGACGGCACGGGAGGCGCGGGCGCATCACCGCGAGGTCCATGGGCGGGGTGTGCCGTGGCGGCGGTGACCTTGCTGGACCCGGCGGCGGGTGCGGTCGTGGTGGTGCTGACGGTCGTCGAGGCCGGCGCGGTCGTGAGGGGGCTTGAGCTCGCCGAGATGGAGGCGCGGGGCAGGGGCGCGCACCCGTTCGGGCTCGGCGAACTGGCGGCCCGGGTCGGGGCCGCGATGACGGTGGCGCGGGACCGGGCGCTGCAGGTGGCAGCCGGGAACGTGCGGGACGACCCGGACCGGATGCTCAGCACCGAGCAGGTGGCGGACCGGCTGGGCGTGTCGCCTCGGTGGGTCCGGCAACTGCTCGCGGCCGGGGATCTGCCGGGGGCGCGTGTCGGGCGCTGCTGGCGGGTGCGGGCCGGTGACCTGACCGCCTGCGGAAGTGTCCGGAAGTGAATTGCGGAAGTTCGCGGAAGCCGGGTCATGATCAGGTCGGCTGATCAAGCCGCTACACCTCGGGGTGGTGAACCGTGCCCGCCCGCCGGTGTCCGTCGCACTAGGCGGGCGGGCACGGCCAGCCCGAGGACCCAAACGTCAACGATTCAAGGGGAGAACCACGTGAGCAATTCGCCATATGCGCCGATGATCATTCGGCCGATCAGCCCGTCCGAAGCGGCGGCGCAGCGTCAGGCGATGGCCGACGAGGAGGCCCGCTACCGCAAGGCGAAGGCCGACGCTGAGGCCGTGTTCCGGGCATCCGAGGACGCCGTCCTGCGGCCACCGGACCCGTGGCAGGCGACGCTGACGCGGATCGACCGGCTGGAGCGTCAGGTCCGTGCCCTGCAGGACCGGCTCGGGGAGGAAGCGTGAGCACCCGGGACGCGCAGCTGCGCACACTGCGCAAGTCGATCAAGGCGGACCGGACGCGGGCCCTGGACGCCGCGTTGGTGCTCGCCGGGCGCAATGACCCTGGCTCGGCCGCTGACGTCGAGTTCGCGCTGAGCCGGATCGCCGACCTGGACAAGCGTCTGGCGGGGCTGCCGAAGCCGAAGGCGACGGCCACCGTCCGCGAGCCTGGTATTTACGACCGGGGTTCGGCCTTCGACTTCGTGCGTGACCTGGTCGCGACCGTCTCCCCGGTGCCGGTGCGGGGTGTGGCCCCGTCCGCGGCGCTGGAGCGGCTGCAGCGCCACCAGGCGCATGAGGAGCAGCGCGCGACCCGGGCGATCGCGACCCGGACCGCGGCGTTGCGGGCACGGGGTATCGAGGTCCGCACCGCCGCGGATGGCATCCAGTCGCGGGCGCTGTCGACCTTCAGCGCGAGCGCGGGCAGCTTCGCGCCGCCGGCTTGGCTCGTCGATGAATTTGCATCCGTGGCGCGTGCCGCATCTCCGCTGCGGGAGCTGCTGCCCTCGATCCCATTGCCGCCGGATTGCATGAGCCTCGTGATCCCGAGGTTCGACGCCGCCGCGGGAATCATCCCGCTCGGGCAGGAGAACACCGTCCCGACAGACGAATACACGCCGACCCCGAGCACGGATGACCTGACACACGGTGTCGCGACGTTCGCGGCGGTCGCCCCCATCTCGCAGCAGTTGTTCGACCGGTCGGCGATCGCGCAGGTCGCGCAACGCGATCTCGCCGAGGCCTACGCCGCCGCGCTGGATCAGCAGCTCCTCGCCGGCACCGGCCTGAACGGGCAGATGCTCGGGCTGCTGAACGTCTCCGGTGCGACCACGGTCACGTGGACCAACGGCACCCCGACCCCGACCGGGCTCGCCGGTCAGGTCGGCCAGTTGGCGGCCACGTTCGCGAACACCCGGAAGCGCCCGCCGTCCTTCACGATCATGCGCCCGGCCCGGTATTTCTGGGCCGCGTCGCAGCCGGACGGATCGACGAACACGCCGGAGCAGCGCACCGGAACCGGGCTGCCCGCCCCGGTGGCGGACTGGGGTCCGGTCGGCCCGGTCGCCGGGCAGCCGGTGATCCTGGACGCGAACATCCCCACCAACCTCGGCGCCGGCACCAACCAGGACGTTGTGCTCGCGGTCCGGGCCGCCGACATGCTGCTGCTGGAGGACGAGCCGCGGTTTACCGCACAGGTCGGCACGTCCGGCGGCGGGCAGAGCTTGACGGTGTTCCTGGTCGCGCACGTCTACGCGGCGGCGATCTTGGACCGGTACCCGTCGGGCGTGGGTGTGCTGACCGGCACCGGGCTCGCCGTCCCGGCTGGGTGGTGACCACCATGACCTGGCAAGAGACGCTGTTGCGCAGCCTGGCGCGGTCCGAGCGGGACGCCGAGATCCGGGCCGAGATCGCCGAAGCCGCCCGGGCACGACGCGAACGCCGGGCCAAGCAGAAGCGGGAGACGGCGACCGTCGTGCGGGATACGTCCGTGCCGGATGCGGCGGTGCGGGCGGCCCGGGCCGAACTGGCCCGGCAGACCGGCAGGCCGGTCGCGACCACGCAGGTCGTCGCCGAGACGCGGCGGGTCGCTGCCCGGCTCCGGGAGCCTGACCTCACCGCGGTCGGTCTGCGGGCCGAGGTCGAGAAGCGGCTCGGCCGTAGGCCCGGCGGGTTCGCCGAACTCACCGCCGACGAGGGACGGCGCGTGCTGCTGCTCACGCGGGACGAGCAGGCGGTCTTCTGGCGGCAGGCCGAGCGCGCCGCCGTCCAGCGCCGGGACTGGCTGCGCCGCACCGGCATCGCGCTTCACTACCGCGGCGGCAAGCACATCGGCACCACCCGCGCGGACGGCACCTGGAGCGCCACCGAGCACGCGACCGCGCAGGAACGGGCCGACCTGGCCCGCCGCGCCACCGAACACCGCAACGCCCGGAAGGGACGATGATGGCTGCCCGCATCACGAACGACGCCACGGCGCCCGATGACCTGTGGCGACAAACGGTCCTGCAGCGGCTCGACATGCTGGAGGAGCAGGTCCGTGCCGCACGGGACTGGATCGCCGCAACCCAGGCCGCGGCCGACGACTTCGTGAAGCAGTGCACCACGGGACAGGCCGACTGATGCCTGGTGTGAACCCGCCCGGAGACTTGAAGTTCTTCGCGCAGTTCAAGGAACTGCAGGAGAACGTGCGGGCGCTCGCGACCCAGCAAAACGCGGTGCTGAGCAACGGCGACGGTGCGATGATCGGCAGCTTCGGGATCGTGCCCGGCAGCAACCCGCCGCGATATGGCATCGTCGCTTACTCGGGCGTGAACGGTGAGCCGGTGTTCTTCACGACGGATACCACGATCCCCGACGGCTCGGGTCGCCGTCAGACCGTCGTGTATCTGGTCCGGGACGACGGCTCGGTGGCGCTCGCGCTGGCCGACAACGGCACAGTGCTGAACCACCCGCATCAGCAAGCCCTGCAGTGGAGCGACCGGTCCGGCAACACCGTCTTCAGCGACGACACGGTGAGCGGCGTCGGCATCGCCACCCCGTACCTACAAGGCCCGTACCTGGCGAACACCAACACTGCCACGTGGCCGTCCACCGCCCAGACCACATGGACCGCCATCGCCTCGGCATTCATGGC
>SCQZ01000045.1 GCA_004299665.1 Jatrophihabitans sp. | reverse complement strand
GCCCGGACGTCGACCAGCGCGGCCGCGAGGTACGCCGCGCCGGCCGGGAGCGCGCGCACCGTGTTCGCCACCGTGCGGCCGGTGGACAGTTCGTCGTCGACGAGAACGACGGTCGGCGCGGCCAGCGGGTCGGCCCGGTCGGGCAGCAGCAGGTGGCCGGTGGCGTGGCTGTGCTCCTCCTCGAACCCGCGCCAGGGCGCCAGGCCGGCAACCGGGCGGCGGGTCGAGTGCAGGTAGTCGTCGCTGCCGAGCGCGGACGCGACCCCGTGACCGAGACCGGTGGCCGTCTCGGCGTACCCGAGCACGGCGTAAGGCCCCGGGCGCAGCGCCCGCACCCGCTCGGCGAGGGCCCGCGCCGCGCCGAGGACCCGGTGGGGCTCCACCGGGATGTGCTTGCCGAGCACGTGCGAGACGAGCAGGTGGGCTCGCCGCGGGTTGTCGCGCAGCGCGAGACCGACGAGTGCGGGCAGCCCGCTGCCCTCCAACCGGACGCCGAGGTTCTCGCTGACCCAGGCGCCGTCCCACACCGTGGCGGGAATCGTCTCAGCCATCGGCGTGCACGGCGGCCGCGAGCAGGTCCACGAACGAGACCTCCTCCCGCGCGACACCGAACGCGTCGGCCCGCCGCAGCGTCCGCAGGGCCCACGCGGTGTGCGGCTTGGACTCGTTCATCTTGTTGCCGTACGCCGAGGCCCGTACGCCGCCGCCGGCCGCGGTGCCGGCGATGTCGCACGCGTCGTCGTACTCCTCCGACGTGACCACCGACAGCGCGTGCACCGCCGCGACGTGGCTGGGGTGGATGACGGTCTTGCCGGTGAGGCCGTTGGCGCGGTCGAGCGCGACCTCGCGGATCAGCCCGTCCAGGTCCTGTGCGATCAGCCGCGCCCGCAGCCGGCGCTCGTCGTGCTCGACGAACGGGGACTCGCGCAGTTGCGGCTTGAACAGGCGCTCGGTCGCGGTGAAGTACTCCCAGACCGGGCCGGTGACGACGTAGTCCCCCTGGCGCGCGAATACGTTGACGACATCCGCGATCACCGACGCCAGCAGGTGCACGTCGTAGACGGTGAGGTCGCGACCACGGCGCAACCCGTAGGCCGCCCCGAGGTCGGTGGCGCCGATGCGCACCGCGAGCACCAGGTCCCGGTACTTGTCGACCAACCGCCGGATGCCGAGCAGCGCGTCCAGGCGGGTGTCGGCGTGCGCGATCACGGCCGTCTCGAGCACGGGCATCGCGAACATCCGCAGCCCGGTGACCGCCCGCGCGTCGGCGACCGCGTCGAGGTACTCGGCGCCGCGCTCGTCGTCGAACTTGGGGATCACGAAACCGGACAGCACCCGGACCGCGTCACCCAGGCCGTCGACGACCAGCCGGATCTGCTCGACGGCCCGCACCCGCACGAACACCAGCGGGGGGCCGCCCGCCGCGCCGGACGGACCGCTTGCGACCCGGCGCAGCTGGTCGATCAGGTTGCGCTCCGCGGCCGGCACCTCGGCGTCGGAGATCGCGTCCTCGAGGCACAGCACCGAACTCACGACACCGCGGGCCCGGCCCCGCAGCAGGTCCCGTGCCAGTGTCGGGCGCGTCGCGGGGCTGTAGAGCGTGGCCCCGAGCGTGCACGCCAGCAACTCGCGCGGCGCGTCGGGGCCGAACTCCGCCGGGGCGTGCCGGAACAGCCGGGACCGGTCGGCGTCGTCGAGGAAGGCGAAGTGGCGCATAGCCGCACCATGGTGCCACGGGTCCGGCGCCTGCGGGCCGGACGGCGATCACCGCCGTCGCGGGCCCAATCACTCCACGACGGTGCGGTCGTCCAGCCAGGTGATCCGGTCGTAGCCATACGCCCGGACCGCGTCGCGCACGCTGCCCGCGAACGACTGCATCTCCCCGCGCAGCACGAACTCGCCGCGCACGTTGTACAGCGTCAGCAGCATCGCGACGCTGCCGACCTCGAGCGCCTCCAGCGGCAGGTCCACCTGGGCGCCCCCGAGGGTCGTCGTGATCAGGGTGCCGCCCCAGCGCAGCGGCTGGCGCGACACCGAGAACGCGTACACCCCGGCGCGCCGCAACTGTGGCGACTGGCGCAGGTCGACGGCGATCCGGTCATAGCGCTCGGAACTGGCCACGATCACCGGTCGCCGGGAGCGGGGCGGGGCGAACCGGTTGCCGTCGGTGAGCTGCACCGTGGAGCTGAGGCCGTCGCGCAGCTCGTACGCGCAGCCCAGCCGCAGGTCCCCCACGGCCGACGAGACGGCGGCCTCGACGGTCAGGGTCCCGATCGCGCTCTGCAGCCTCGTGAGCGTGACGGTCGGGCGCGCGACGGTGAGGATCGCCCGCTGCCCCGCGGACACCCGCACCTCGGCCCGCGCGAACCGGGGCGACCGCGGCGGCGCCGGCGGTGCGTCCGGGCCCGGCGCGCCGGCGCCGGGCCCGGGCGAACCGACCCCGGTGGCCGCGTCCAGGTCCAGCGAGGAGGCCCCCGGTGCCCGGTGCGGCGCCGCGCCCTGCGGTGGCTGGGCGCGGGTCCGCCCCGGCCGGTCGAAGCTGATCCCCGGGGCCGCAGCAGGCACAGCGGGGACCGCGCTGCGACGCGAGCGGCGCCGCAGGAAGGGCAGGTCCCCCCGTGGCGGCGCGGACGAGGGATCCGGTACCGGGCTCACACCGACAGCCCGTAGTCCGCGAGCACCCCGGCGACGCCGTTCGCGTAGCCCTGTCCCAGGACCTTGAAGCGCCACCCGGTGCCGCGGCGGTACACCTCGGCGAGCGCGAGCGCGGTCTCGTTCTGCAATTCCGGGACCAGGTCCTGGGACCGGAGCAGTTCGGTGTTGCTCGCCGCGTCGAGCAGCCGCACGACGCACGAGCGCAGCTGGCGCAGGGTCCGCCGCTGTGCCGGGCCGTCGTTGACGTACAGGACGACGACCACCCGCTCCACCTCCGGTGGGACCGCCGGCAGGTCGATCTCGATCTGGTCCTGGTCCTGCCCGAGCGCGCGGTCGAGGTCGCGCACCGACAGTTCCGGCGAGGCGAGCTGGTTGAAGAACACGAAGTGGCCCTCGGACAGCGCGCGGTTGTGGACGTCGCACAGGATCGCCGCCGTGACGAGGTTGTCGGCCAACGCGGTCTCGTTGCCCGCGTTCCACGCGACACCCACGGCGACCCGCGTCGCGTTCGGCACCTCGCGGGTGAACTCGACGTTCTCCCCTCGCTGCATGACGGCCACGCCCTGCAGGCTATCGAGGCGACACGCGGCGGCTACAGATCGAGGTCCGAGCCGGAGAACTTCGTCTGCAGGAAGCTGCCCTGCGACAGGAGGGCGTCGGCGTCGTGGGCCTGGGACGCCGCCAGCAGGTCGTCCGCCGAGGAGTCGAGCGTCTCGAGCTGCTCGATCAACGAGGCGCTCGGCGTGCGGCCCGACGGTCGGGCGATCTCGACGGTGTCCGGGTCCAGTGCCAGGTAGGCACGCAGCGTGGTCGGCAGGTAGTCCGCGAGCATCGCCCTGATCGAGACCACGGCGTAGACGTCCGGGCCCCGCTGCGGGTCGGCGCCGTCCACGACCTCGCGCAGGGTGTCGGTCACCCGCCGCACGATGACGACCGCCTCGACCGGCAGCCGGCCGGCATTGCCGTTGATCAGGGCGTTGACGGCGACGATCGAGGCGAGCAACGACTGCGGGCTGTCCTCCGGGGCCGGTTCGGCCCCGGGTAGGGGGAGCCGGTCGTCCCGGCCGCGCCGGAACCAGTCCATCGCCGGTCAGGACCCGGGCGTGCCGTCCCCGCCCTCGCCGCGGCGGGTCCGCTCCAGGTACGGCTTCGCCCGCTCGATCTGGCCCTCCAGGGCGGTCACGGTCTGCGCCATGCTGTCGACCGCCTGCGCCCGGAAGCTGTCGAGCGCGTCCATCGTGGCGAAGACGTTGTCGAAGGCCGCCTGCAGCTTCTGGATGTCGATCGTGCTCGACGCCGCCTGCTGGTTGATCTGCGCCCCCTGGATGCGCAGCTGGTTGGAGGTCGACTCGATCAGATTGCTCGTCGTCGTGTTCAGCGCCGTGATCTGGTCCAGCACCAGCTTCTGCCGCGCCAGCGCCTGCGAGACGATCACCGCGGTCCGCAGGGCCGCGACCGTCGTCGTCTGCGCGCGGTCCACGCCCTTGATCAGTTCAATGTTGTTCTTGCGGACCAGGTCCAGGGCCATGTACCCCTGCACCGAGACGGCCATCTGCGTCATGATGTCCTGACGCCGCTGGCGGATCGCGAACAGCGCGTCCGAGCGCAACGTGTTGGCGTCCTCGGCCCGCCCGCCGGAATCGAGTTCGGCGACCTTGTCGGTGACCGCGGTGTCCAGGGCCCCGGCGAGCTGGTTGTACTCGCTCAGCTTGCCCATCGTCGTCCACATGTTGGCCTTCTCGGTCTCGATGGCCGCGTTGTCCTTGCGCAGGTCGTCCTGTCCGGAGTCCAGGGCCTTGATGATGGCGTTCAGGTGGCTCTGCGCCGACTGGTACTTGGCGAAGTAGTTGGCGATCCGGTCCCCGCCCGGCAGCCACCGCAGGACCTTCTTGACGCCGCTGAGGTCGGCCCGGCTCGGGTCCAGCTCGGTGACGGTCGCGCGAAGGTCGACCAGCGTCTTCGCGACCCGGGTCTGGGCATCGCCGGCGTCACCGCCCTTGCCGGCCTTCACCACCGCGGCGGGACGGTCGAGCATCCGGTTGGAGACCGCGGCCGAGGCCCGCATGTCCTTCTCGCCCATCGAGGTGATGTCCGAGACCTTCTTGGCGAAGTCCGGTGAGCGCGTGTCCATGCCTGCCAGCTCGTCGGCGAAGGCGCGGGCCTTGGCGGCCAGTTCCGCCTTCTTCGCGTCGTCGACGGGCAGGGCGCCCGCTGCCTGCTCGTCGGTGACCGCGGGCACCGGAGCCGGCGGCGCGAGCACGAGGTCGGTGCCCGGCATCTGCACCGGTGCCGGGGCGGCCGGGGCGGGCGCGGCGGCGGCCGGCGGCGTCGGGGCGTTGAGGTCGAGCTCAGACATGTCGTACTCCTCGTCAGAAGCAGGCCGGCGGCGGCTTCGACCGTACCGGCCGGGCGGTCTACTTACGACCGGG
>SCQZ01000044.1 GCA_004299665.1 Jatrophihabitans sp. | reverse complement strand
GCGTTCACGTAGTGGTCGACGACGTCGTCGCCGAAGGTCTGGCGGGCGAGCGTCGACGCCGCGAACAGGTCGCGGGCCTCGCGCAGCGTGGTGGGCACCCGCGGCTTGTCGCTGGCGTAGGCGTTGCCCTCGAACGCCGGCTCCAGCGGCAGCCCCTTCGCGATCCCGTGCAGCCCGCCGGCCAGCATCCCCGCCAGCGCCAGGAAGGGGTTGACGTCGCCGCCGGGCACCCGGTTCTCCAGCCGCAGGCCGGCCCCGTGGCCGACCACCCGCAGCGCGCAGGTGCGGTTGTCCCGCCCCCAGGCGATCGCGGTGGGGGCGAAGGAGCCGGCCTGGAACCGCTTGTAGGAGTTGATGTACGGCGCGTAGAGCAGCGTGAACTCGCGCAGCGTCGCCTCGACGCCGGCGACGAACTGGTCGAACAGCGCCGACCCGCCGGCGATCCCGTGCGACCCGTCGGCGCCACCGAACACGATCGCGCCGTCGGTGCCACGCAGGCTCATGTGGATGTGGCAGGAGTTCCCCTCCCGCTCGTTCACCTTCGCCATGAAGGTGAGCGACTTGCCGTGCCGCGCCGCGATCTCCTTCGCGCCGGTCTTGTACAGGGCGTGGTTGTCCGCGGTGCGCACCACGGTGTCGTAGCGGAAGGCGATCTCGTGCTGGCCGAGGTTGCACTCGCCCTTGGCGGACTCGACCGCCATGCCCGCGCCGTACATCGCGTTGCGGATGTCGCGCAGCAGCGGTTCGACCCGCGTACCGCCGAGCACCGAGTAGTCGACGTTGTAGCGGTTGGCCGGGGTCAGGTCGCGGTAGCGCCGGTCCCAGGCGTCCTCGTAGCTGTTGTCGTACACGACGAACTCGAGTTCGGTGCCGGCGAGCGACTCGAAGCCCAGGTTGCGGGCCTCCTCGGCCTGCGTGGCCAGCACGTGGCGCGGCGACTGCCGCACCGCGCCCCGGCCGTCCAGCCACGACAGGTCGCAGTGCACCATCGCCGTCGCCGGCTGCCACGGCAGGCGGCGCAGCGTCGCGAGGTCCAGGTCGAAGCGCATGTCCCCGTAACCGGTCTCCCAGGAGGAGATCGCGTAGCCGCCCACCGTGTTCATGTCGACGTCCACGGCCAGCAGGTAGTTGCAGCCCTCGGTGCCGTGCTCGAGCACGCTGTCCAGGAAGAAGGCCCCGTGGACGCGCTTGCCCTGCAACCGCCCCTGCATGTCGGTGAAGGCGCACACGACGGTGTCGATCGTCCCGTCCGCGACGTCCTCGCGCAGTTGTTCGATGCTGTAGCCGTTCACCGTCTCCTATCCTCTCACCCCAGCAGGCCGCGCAGCAGCGCGGACGTCGCGTCGCAGTGCTCTTCCATCGCGGTCCGGGCGGCCTGCGGGTCGCCGCCGAGGACGGCGCGCACGATCGCGCGGTGCTGCGCGTGGGAGTGCTCGATGTTGCGCCGGAGGACCGGGATCGCGAGCAGCATCTCGTGCAGGGCGGCCTGGGCCCGGGTCACCGCCTCCACGAGCATCGGCGACCCGCTGAGGGTCGCGATGGCCAGGTGCAGTCGCGAGTCGGCGATCCGGTGCGCCGCGTCGTCGGCGGCCTCGATCACCTCCCGTTCGCTGGTCGCCAGCCAGTTCCGCTGGTCGGAGGACAGCGACCGGGTGGCCGCGACGTACGACGCACCCGGCTCGACGACCCGCCGGAAGTCCAGCGCGTCCAGCAGTTGCGGGCCGCGGCGCCGCAGCGCGCCCGGATCGAGCGCGGCGCTCATGTCCGGACCGGTGTGGGTGACGACGGTTCCGCCGCCCCTGCCGCGGCGGGTCTGCACGAGCTCCGCGTCGCGCAGCGCCGCGATCGCCTCTCGCAGCGTCATCCTGCTGACGCCGAGCCGGGCGGCCAGGTCGCGCTCGGGCGGCAACTGCTCGCCGGTCGCGAACACACCGAGCCGGATCGCCGAGGCCAGCTGTTCGACCGTCGACTCGAAGGCGTTGCTGTCGCGCAGCGGCCGCAACACCGCGTCGGACAGGCGCAGCTCCGGCTTGTCGGAGAAGGCGGAGGTCACGGCCCGAGCAACTCCGACGCGGGCTTGGTGTCGTGCCCGGGCGGCACATCCTTGAGGAAGTGGTGCCGGCCGCCGATGATCCACGTGACGGTCGCGAAGATCAGCACGGCGGCCACCGCGATCGGCGCGTAGTTGAACGTGTCGACCGTGACCGGGCTGACCGGCGGGAGCATGAACAAGATCACGATGAAGGCGACCCAGACGACGGCCACCCAGCCGACGAGCGGGCTCCACCGTCCCAGGCTCCACGCCCCGGCCTTGAAGTCCGGGTTGAGCCGGCGCAGCAGCACCGGGGCCACGTACGCGATGTACAGCCCGATCACCGCGATCGAGGTAACCGCGAGGTAGGCGGTGTTGTTCCACAGCGCGGGCGCGGCGAGGACGAGGGAGCAGGCGACGCACAGCCAGATCGAGTTCGTCGGCGTGCCGGTGCGCGCGTTCACCTTCGACCACCACCGCGAGCCGGGCAGCGCGTTGTCACGCGAGAAGGCGTAGGACATGCGCGAGTTCGCCGTCACCGAAGCCATGCCGCAGAAGTACTGCGCCACGCAGCAGATGAACACCAGGAACAGGCCGGTGCGGTGCCCGGCCGCGTCGATGAAGATCTGCGCGGGCGGCAGGCCGGTCTTGGACCCCAGTTCGCCGTTGTAGTTCTGGATCGACGCCGTCACGGCCAGCAGCAGCACCCACCCTGCGAAGATCGACACGACGACGGACATCACGATGCCGCGCGGCGCGCTGCGCGCGGCCTGCTTGGTCTCCTCCGCGACGTGGGCCGACGCGTCGTAACCGGTGTAGGTGTACTGCGCCATGAGCAACCCCATGACGAACACGTACGGGGCGAAGCTCCAGCCGGACTGGTTCTCGTAGTGGAACAAGGTCCAGGACACCGACTGGTGGTGGTCGGGAACGAAGGAGAGCACCGCCACGATCACGGCAACGCCGACGAGGTGCCACCACGCGGAGATGTTCGACAGCAGCCGGACCAGGTCCACGCCGAAGGCGTTCAGCAGCCCGTGCGAGACCAGGATGATCGCGTAGGTCACGAAGACGCGGTGCGCGTTGACCTGCCAGCCGAACGCCTCGCTGAAGAAGGCGCTCCAGGTCGTCGCGGCACCGAAGTCGATCGCCGCGGTGACGGCGACCTCGCCGAGGAAGTTGAACCAGCCCACGTACCAGGCCCACAACGCCCGGCGCTTGCGTGCCAGGCGCCCGGCCCAGAAGTACAGCCCGCCGGCGGTCGGGTAGACCGAGCAGACCTCGGCCATCCCGAGCGCGACGCAGAACACGAAGATGCCGACGAGGGGCCATCCGATGGAGATCGCGATCGGACCGCCGGACACCATCGCGATGCCGTAACTGGTGATGCAGCCCGCGAGGATGGAGATGATCGAGAACGACACCGCGAAGTTCGAGAAGCCGCTCATGCGCCGGTGCAGTTCCTGCTTGTAGCCGAGTTCGGCCAGGCGCTCGGCGTCGGCGTCCACCACCACGCCGGTAGCGATGGTGCGGGTCGGCTCTTCCTCGATCGTCATCTGGACGCCCCTAAATGGCTAGATGTGGTCCAATCCGAGTGCGCTCATGCTGGTCAGCGATAGTGCACCCAGCTATGCAGCCACGTCAATGGTTTGAAAACAATCCATTGCGATCCCGCTGAACCCGCGGTGGCCGCTCTGGCAAGGTGGTGCGCATGCAGGTCTGGCCCGGCACCGCGTACCCGCTGGGCGCGACCTACGACGGAACCGGCACGAACTTCGCGGTGTTCAGCGAAGTGGCCGAACGCGTCGAACTGTGCCTGTTCGACCCCCGCGGGGACGAGCAGCGCGTGCGCCTGCCCGAGCAGGACGGCTTCGTCTGGCACGCGTTCCTGCCGGGTGTCGAGCCCGGCCAGCGGTACGGCTACCGGGTGCACGGTCCCTACGAGCCGGCCGCGGGGCTGCGCTGCAACCCCGCGAAGCTGCTCATCGACCCGTACGCGAAGGCCATCGATGGCCGGATCGAGTGGCACGAGTCGCTGTTCGGCTACCGCTTCGGCGATCCGGACAGCCGCAACGACGACGACTCGGCCGCGCACATGCCCAAGTGCGTGGTCACCAACCCCTTCTTCGACTGGGGCACCGATCGGCCGCCGCGGCACGCCTACGCCGACAGCGTGATCTACGAGGCGCACGTCAAGGGGCTGACCCAGCGCCACCCCGACCTGCCCCCGGACCTGCGCGGCACCTACGCGGGCATCGCGCACCCGGTGATCGTCGAGCACCTGCAACTGCTGGGCGTGACGGCCGTCGAGCTCATGCCCGTCCACCACTTCGTCAACGACGCGTTCCTCGTCGACAAGGGGCTGGCGAACTACTGGGGCTACAACACCCTGGCCTTCTTCGCCCCCGACCCGAAGTACTCCGGGCGTGCCGGCCGGGCCGGCGCCATGGTGCAGGAGTTCAAGGCCATGGTCCGCGCGCTGCACCAGGCGGACATCGAGGTGATCCTCGACGTCGTCTACAACCACACCGGCGAGGGCAACCATCTCGGCCCCACCCTGAGCCTGCGCGGCATCGACAACGCCGCCTACTACCGGCTCGTCCAGGACTCCCCCGCGCACTACACGGACTACACCGGCACCGGAAACAGCCTCAACGTGCGCCACCCGCACACCCTTCAGCTGATCATGGACTCGCTGCGGTACTGGGTGACCGAGATGCACGTGGACGGCTTCCGGTTCGACCTGGCCGCCACGCTCGCGCGCGAGTTCTACGACGTGGACCGGCTGGCGTCCTTCTTCGAGTTGGTGCAGCAGGACCCGATCGTCAGCCAGGTCAAGCTCATCGCCGAGCCGTGGGACGTCGGGCCCGGCGGCTACCAGGTCGGCAACTTCCCGCCGCAGTGGACGGAGTGGAACGGCAAGTACCGCGACACCGTCCGCGACTTCTGGCGCGGCGAGCCGGCGACGATCGGCGAGTTCGCCGCCCGCATCACCGGCTCCGCCGACCTGTACGAGTCCTCCGGCCGCCGCCCGGTCGCCAGCGTCAACTTCGTCACCGCCCACGACGGGTTCACGCTGCGCGACCTCGTCTCGTACAACGAGAAGCACAACGAGGCCAACCTCGACGGCAACGCCGACGGCGAGAGCCACAACCGGTCCTGGAACTGCGGCGCGGAGGGGCCCAGCGACGACCCGGCGATCTGCGCGTTGCGGTCGCGACAGCGGCGCAACTTCCTCGCCACGCTGTTCCTGTCCCAGGGCGTGCCGATGCTGTGCCACGGCGACGAGACGGGGCGTACCCAGCAGGGCAACAACAACGGCTACTGCCAGGACAACGAGCTGACCTGGGTGGACTGGGACCGCGTCGACGCCGACCTGCTCGCCTTCACGCGCCGGGTGTCCGGGTTGCGGCGGGCGCACCCGGTCTTCCGGCGCAAGCGGTTCTTCGACGGCCGGCCGGTGCGCCGGGGCGCGAGCCTGCCCGACATCCAGTGGTTCCGCCCCGACGGCAGCGAGATGACCGAGGAGGACTGGGACTCCGGGTTCGGCCGCAGCATCGGGATGTACCTCAACGGGCACGGCCTGCGCGGGACGGACGAGCGGGGCGAGCCCGTCGTGGACGACTCGTTCCTGCTGTTCTTCAGCGCGCACGACGAGCCGATCGGGTTCACGCTGCCGCCCGCCGAGTACGCGAGCGGATGGGAGCTCGTGCTCGACACGCTGCGCCCCGACGGGGACGCCGCGGTGGTCGCCGCGGGGGCGGAGGTCCAGGTCGGGCCACGCGCCCTCGTCGTGCTCCGGGCGGTGTGAGCATGAGCGTTCCGGCCTCCACCGTCCGGCTGCAGCTGAACTCCTCGTTCGACCTGTACGCCGCCGCCCGCGTCTGCGACCACCTGGCCGACCTCGGGGCCGGCGGGGTGTACCTGTCGCCGCTGCTGCCGTCGGAGCGGTCCTCCGACCACGGGTACGACGTGGTGCGTTTCGACACGGTCGACCCGGCGCGCGGCGGGCCCGAAGGGTGGGCCCGGCTGCTCGCGGCCGCGCACGCCCGCGGGCTGCGGGTCGTCCTCGACATCGTCCCCAACCACACAGGTGTCACCGACGCCTCGCAGAACCCGGCATGGCAGGACCTGCTGCGGCTGGGCCGCTCCTCGCCGTACGCGCCGTGGTTCGACGTCGACTGGGCCCCCGCCGGCGGCCGGGTCCTGCTGCCGGTGCTCGGCGACCGGTTCGACGCGTCCCGGCTCACGGTCGGGGGCGACGAACTGGACTACGCGGGGCAGCGCTTCCCGATCGCGCCGGGCACCGGCTCCGGAACGCCCGAGCAGGTGCTCGAGGCGCAGCACTACGCGCTGGTCGAGCGGCGCCGCGCCGACACCGAGCAGAACTACCGGCGCTTCTTCGCGGTGTCGACCCTGGCGGGGCTGCGGGTCGAGGACCCGGACGTGTTCGCCGCGACGCACGAGCAGGTCGGCCGCTGGCTGCGCGAGGACCGGATCGACGGGCTGCGGGTCGACCACCCGGACGGCCTGGCCGACCCGCGGGGCTACCTCGCCCGGCTGCGCGAACTCGCCGGGCCGGGCGCCTGGATCGTGGTCGAGAAGATCCTCGAGCCGGGCGAGCGGTTGCCGCCGGACTGGCCGGTCGACGGGACCACCGGGTACGACGCGCTCGCCGAGGTCGGCGGGCTGTTCGTCGACCCGGCCGCCGAGCCCGCCCTCGACGCCGGGTACCGCTCGCTGACCGGCGACGGCCGCGACTACGCCGCGCACGTCGAGGCGGGCAAGCGGACGGCG
>SCQZ01000400.1 GCA_004299665.1 Jatrophihabitans sp. | reverse complement strand
GCGGCCCGCGGTGAGGCGGCCATCGTCCGCACCGACCCCACCGTGGCGGCGCTCGCCCGGTACGTGCTCGAATCCGCCCTCGACCCCGCCGTCCCGGCCACCGAACGTCCGGCCCGCCGTGCCGGGGTGATGCGCACCGACGCCGTCACCACCCGCACCACGCTGCTGCTGGTGCGGTTGCGGTTGCAGCTCACGCTCCCCCAAGCCGACGGGCCCGCCCGTCGGCTGGTCGCCGAGGACGCCCGGGTGCTCGCCTTCGAGGGCGCCCCGGCCAATGCCACCTGGCTGCCGGACGAGCGCGCCGAGGACCTGCTCACCGCCCAGCCGTCCGGCAACGTCGTCGAAGGGGCCGCCCACGCCGCGCTGGAGCGGATCGTCACCGGCCTGCCCGACCTCGCCGCCCACCTCGACGCGGTCGCCGACGAGCGCGCCGACCGGCTGCTCGGCGCCCACCGCCGCGTCCGCGCCGGCGCCGGCGTCGCCCGCCGCGGCTTGAGCGTCACCGCGCAGCACCCCGTCGACGTGCTCAGCGTCCAGGTGCTGCTGCCCACCGCCACCGGGCACGCGCCGTGACCGCCGCCGGCAGCATCCGCGTCGCCGGTGGGTTGTTGCCGCCGGACGTGCTCGCCGCCGTCGCCGCGGGCGGGCTGGACGGGCTGGCCAGCGGCGACTACCACCTGGGCGGGGAGAGTCCCCGCGAGGCTGCGGCCCGGGAGTGGACCCACCTGCTGGGGATGTACCGCCGTTTCCGCGACGACCTCGCCCGGCTGCCCGACGGCGACCCGGCGACCGGCATCACCCGGGAGCGGTGGCTCACCCCGCTGCTCACCGCCTTGATGTACGGGCGGGTCCCCCCCACCGGGGCGGGTGGGATCGGCGTCGACGGCAAGTCCTACCCGGTCAGTCACCTGTGGGGCGCCACCCCGATGCACCTGCTCGGCTGGGGCGTGGATCTGGACCGCCGCAGCCCCGGTGTTGCCGGCGCGGCGCAGCGCGCCCCGCACGCGATGGTGCAGGAGCTGCTCAACCGCACCGAGGACTACGGGTGGGCGGTCGTCTCCAACGGGCGGGTGCTGCGGCTGCTGCGCGACTCCACCAGCTTGACCGGGCAGGCGTACGTCGAGTTCGACCTGGAGGCGATGTTCGACGCCGAACTGTTCGCCGACTTCACCCAGCTCTACCTGCTCGCGCACCAGTCCCGCGTCGAGGTCCCCGACGGCGGCCGACCCGCCGACTGCTGGCTGGAACGCTGGCGCACCGCCGCGATCAGCCAGGGCGTGCGCGCCATGGAGCTGCTGCGCGACGGCGTCCAGGACGCGCTGACCACCCTCGGCACCGGCTTCCTACGGCACCCGGCCAACACCGGCCTGCGCGCGCGACTGGACGGCGGCCAGATCACCGTCGCCGACCTGCACGCGGGCCTGTTGCGCACGGTCTACCGGCTGCTGTTCTGGTTCGTCGCCGAGGACCGCGACGCCCTGCTCGACCCGCACACCGAGCCGCTGGCCGCCGAACGGTACCGGCAGCACTTCTCCGCCGCGCGGCTGCGCGAACACGCCCGCCGCCGCCACGGCAGCGCCCACCACGACCTGTGGCAGGCCGCGACACTGGTGCTGTCCGCGCTCG
>SCQZ01000043.1 GCA_004299665.1 Jatrophihabitans sp. | reverse complement strand
CCGGGTCGAGCGCGGCGCGGCCGACATCGCGCTGTACCCGGACGGCGCCACGCGGGTGATCGTTGCCTCGGGCGGCCGGACCGCATCGACTCGGCCCGCTCGTCGACCGTTCACAGATGGCGTGTCGTCCACAGGCTCGCCTTTGCCGCGATCCCCGGTCGGTGCGGGCCGAGAGGCTGTCCGTCATGCGAGTCAAGGACGCGGTCGGCAGGTTCGGCGAGCAGTTGGCGGAGCGACACCTGGTGTCCGCCGGGATGACGGTGCTGGACCGTAACTGGCGCTGCCCCGAGGGCGAGTTGGACCTGGTCGTCCGGGACGGGCCGACGATCGCCTTCGTCGAGGTGAAGACGCGATCCACGCTCGCGTTCGGGCATCCCGCGGAGGCCGTCACGGCGCGCAAGGCGGCCCGGATCCACCGCCTGGCCATGCGGTGGCTGGCGCGCTGGCAGCGCGAGAACGGTTCCGTCGCGGCGATCCGGTTCGACCTGGTGAGCGTCGTGCGGCTGGCCCCCGGCGGGCCGAGCGTCGTGCACCTGCCCGGGGCGTTCTGATGGCGCTGGCGCGAACCCTGGCCATGACGCTGGCCGGCATCTCCGGGCGGCTCGTCGAGGTCGAGGCGGATGTCGCGGGCGGGGTGCCCGGCTTCACGCTGACCGGTCTGCCCGACGCCTCGGTGAGCGAGGCACGGGACCGCGTGCGCGCCGCGGTGATCAACAGCGGGGTGCCGTGGCCGGTCCGGCGCATCACGGTGGCCCTGCTCCCGGCGGACCTGCGCAAGGTGGGGTCCGGCCTGGACCTCGCCGTCGCCGTCGCCGTGCTGGCGGCCGCCGGGGCAATACCGACCGAACCCGTGGCAGGCACCTGCTGGCTGGCCGAACTGGGGCTGGACGGCACGCTGCGGCCGGTGCGTGGCGTGCTGCCCGCCGTCGCGGCCGCGCGCCGGGCAGGGGTGAGCCGTATGGTCGTCGCCGCCGACAACGCGGCCGAGGCGGTGCTGGTGGAGGGCGTGGACGTGCGCGTAGGCACCCGGCTGGCCGACCTGATCGCGTGGCTGCGTGGTTCCGGCGCGCCTCCGGCGCGAGCGGTAGCGGATCCGGTCGCGGCCGAGGCCGACCCGGGACCGGACCTGGCCGACGTCTCGGGCCAGTCCCCCGCGAAGCGTGCCCTGGAGATCGCGGCCGCGGGGCTGCATCATCTCTCGCTGGTAGGGGCGCCCGGGGCCGGCAAGACGATGCTCGCCGAGCGGTTGCCGGCGCTGTTGCCGCCGCTGTGCGACGACATCGCGCTCGAGGTGACGGCCGTGCACTCGGTGGCCGGGCTGCTCGACGGCGAGGCGAGCCTGATACGCCGCCCCCCGCTGCAGGCCCCGCACCACAGTGCGTCGGTCGCCGCGCTCGTCGGCGGCGGGTCACACCTCGCGCGGCCCGGCGCCATCAGCCTCGCCCACGGCGGAGTGCTCTTCCTGGACGAGGCCGCCGAGTTCTCGCCGCACGCGCTGGACGCCCTGCGCCAGCCGATGGAGGGCGGCCGGATCACGCTGCACCGCGGCGGCGGCGCGGTCTGCTACCCCGCGCGTTTCCTGCTGGTGCTGGCTGCGAACCCCTGTCCCTGCGGGGCGCGCGGGCGCGACTGCACCTGCCCGGCGGCGGTGCGGCGCCGCTACCAGCAACGCCTGTCCGGCCCGCTGCTGGACCGCATCGACCTGCGGGTGGAGGTCGACCCGGTGCCGGCGTCCGACCTGTTCGAGGCGCGGCCGGCCGAGAGCAGTCGGGCGGTGGCCGACCGGGTGGCGACGGCCCGCGCCGCGGCCGCGCACCGATGGCGGGCGGAGCCGTGGGAGGTCAACGGCGCCGCCCCCGGCGCCGTGCTGCGACGAGCGCCGTGGGCGCTGCCGCACCGGGTGCTGGCCGAGGCGGAGGCCTACCTGCGCCGCGGCGAACTGAGCGCCCGCGGTCTGGACCGGGTCCTGCGGCTGTCCTGGACGGTCGCCGACCTCGACGGTGCCACGGTCCCGACGGCAGAGCACGTCCGCGAGGCGCTCTTCCTGCGCACCACCGGACGGTCGGCGTGGGCGGCCTGAGCGTCCGCGCGGCATCGGCGGTCGCCGAGGAGGTGCTGCTGGCCCGGGCGTACCTGAGCCGGGTGGGGGAGCCGGCCTCGATCCCGCTGTGGGGCTACGTGCGCGCGCACGGTCCCGTCGTGGCGTGGCGCCGGATCCGCGACGGTACCGCCCCGGCCGACGTGCTGGCCGTCACGTCGGTGCGCCGCGCCTCGGCGGACCCCGCAGCGGACCTCGAGGCGGCGCAGCGGTGCGGGCTGCGGCTGGTCGTGCCCGAGTCGGCCGAGTGGCCCCACTTCGCGTTCGCCGCGATCGAGCGCACCGGCGCGGCGCGGCTGGCACGGTTCGGCGAGCCCGGTGGCCGTACCCACTCGCCCTCGGGCGAGTTGGTCCCGCCGCTCGCGCTGTGGGTCCGCGGCGGCGCGGACCTGACGAGCATGGCGGTGCACACCGTCGGCGTCGTCGGCGCCCGCGCCGCGACCGCATACGGCGAGCACGTCACCGCAGAACTGGCATACGCCGCGGCCTCGGCCGGCCTGACCGTGGTGTCCGGCGGCGCGTACGGGATCGACGCGGCCGCCCACCGTGCCGCGCTCGCGGCCGGAGGGGAGACGGTGATCGTCTCGGCGGGCGGGTTGGACCGCCCGTACCCGGGTGGCAACGCGGCGCTGTTCGAGCGCGCCGCGGACCGCGGGTTGCTGGTGTCCGAGAGCCCTCCCGGCTGCGCGCCGCAGCGGCGGCGCTTCCTCACCAGGAACCGCCTGATCGCCTCGTTCGCGACCGGAACCGTGGTCGTCGAGGCTGCCCGGCGCTCGGGTGCCCTCAACACGGCAGGTCACTGCCGCGGGTTGGGCCGCCCGCTCATGGTCGTGCCGGGCCCGGTCACGTCGGCGATGTCGGTGGGGTGTCACGACCTGCTCCGCGACGAGGAGCGGCCAGCGCACCTGGTGACGGGCGCCGCCGACGTCCTGGCGCTGGTGGGCGGCCTCGACACGCCGGTTCCCGACGCCGGGCCGCCGGTGCACGGGGGACGACGCGACGACCGTGCGGACCTGGTCGATGCGCTGGACCCGATCCAGCGCCAGGTGCTCGACGGCCTGCCGGCCGTCCGGTTCGCCACCCCGGACGAGATCGCGCTGCGCAGCGCCGTGAGCCCCCGGGAGGTGATCCGGGCGCTGCCGGCCCTCGATCTGGCCGGTCTGCTCGAGGCGTCGGACGGCGGCTACCGGGTCGCGCGCCGGATGCGGCGGACCGCCCGGTGACACCACCCGAGCGCCACGACCAGCCAGACGGTCAGGGCCACCCAGAACACGACGAGGGACACGGTGTACATCGACCGCACCCCGAGCGCGGACGAGGTCGCCTCCGTCGCCGAGGAGTACATGCCCAGCGGGAAGACCGCGGACCACCACACGCCCATGTAATGCAGCGATCCGGTCTGACGGTCCAGGCGCCACACCTCCGCGTAGAGCAGCAGGGGGGCCCAGGCCGAGGCGAGCCACCAGACGACGAGCGTCCCGGGGCGCAGGACCTGGAGCAGCCAGGCATCGACGGGGACCTCGCGCGCCGCGTCCACCAGGTGCGCGCTGGCGAGCGTGGCGATCGCCAGCCCGCCGAGCAGGATCCAGCTGTCCGGCGTGACCAGGTCGGGGCGGAACGGCGCCGCGACGCTGCGCCAGGCGATCAGCCAGGTGACCGCGAGGTAGACGGCCAGTCCGAGCGCCCACAGCGCCGCCGCCAGCCAGAGCAGGGTGGCCGTGCCGCCGTGACGGCCGACGTCGGTCGCGGTGATCGTCAGGCCGCAGGTCGCCACGCTGGGCAGCAGCCACGCGCCGTGCGCGTGATCGCGCAGATCGGCGCGCGGGCGGCGTAGCACGTCGCGGGTGGCCAGCGGCGCGAGCAGCAGCCACGAGCCC
>SCQZ01000399.1 GCA_004299665.1 Jatrophihabitans sp. | reverse complement strand
CTCCTTGATCGTCACGTCACCGGCACGCTGCAGCAGATCCTTCGACAGCCCCAGGGCGATCCCCGCGACCGCCGCCGTCGTCGCCGGGACGACGACCATCCCGCGCGTCGGGTAGGTGCCGCTCGCGGGCCCGGCGGCGAGGTCGCCCGCGCTCCAGTACCGCACGTCGCCCGGTTCGCGGCCCAGCCAGTCCGTCAGGTCCTGGCGCCAGTGGGCGTCGCGGAACGAGATCGCGGTCTCGTCGAGCAGGGTGAGCCGCGCCGCGCGCGACACGACGAGGTCGACCGCCTGGTCGGCCCCGAACAGCCCGTTCAGGACGGCGCGGGCGTACGGCGTGCCCGAGGCGCCGGACACCCCGACGACCCAGGGGACCCGGCTCACGCCGTCAGCCCCAGGCGGACCAGGTCGGCCAGGGCGAAGGCGAACAGCACGATCCCGATGACCCCGTTGGCGGTGAAGAAGGCGCGGTTGACGCGGGACAGGTCCCCCGGGCGGACGATCAGGTGTTCGTAGAGCAGGACCGCCGCGGTCACGGTCAGCCCCACCCCCCACAGCCACCCGAGCCCGGCGGCGTAGCCGAACCACGCGAACGCGGCGAACGTGCCCACGTGCACGACGGCCGAGGCGCCCAGCGCAGCCTGCACCCCGAAACGGGCGGGCACCGACCGGGTGCCGACGCGGCGGTCCACCGCGACGTCCTGGCATGAGTAGATGAGGTCGAAGCCCCCGATCCAGGTCCCGACGGCGACGCCCAGCGCCACCGCCGCCGCGGGCGCCGAGCCCGTCACCGCGATCCACGCGCCCACCGGTGCGACGAACTGCGCCAGCGCGAGCAGCACCTGCGGGAAGTCGGTGAACCGCTTGCCGTAGGAGTAGAGCACCAGCAGCGCGATCGCCACCGGCGCCAGTGCCAGGCACAGCCAGGACAGGGCCGCGGCGCTGGCGAGGAACACCACGAGCGCGGCCAGCGTGCCCAGCCCCGCGGCACGCACGGTCATCGCCCCGGTGACCAGTTCGCGCCCGGCGGTGCGCGGGTTCAGCGCGTCGAAGCGGCGGTCCAGGATCCGGTTCGCGCCCATCGCGACCGTGCGCGCCGACACCATCGCGACCGTGATCAGCGCCAGTTGCACCCAGTGCACGCTGCGGGTCTGGGTCCACATCGCGCTCAGCGCGGCGATGTAGGCGAACGGCAGCGCGAAGACCGAGTGCTCGAACACGACCAGGGACAAGAAGGTGCGGACGCGCCCGCGTTCGACATGCGTCTGCGGGGCTCCCACCCCGCCCGTGTATGTCAGATCCTCGGTCATGAGATGCCGTACTCGCGCCATCGGCGCTCGACGCCCTCGACCGTCGCCGGCGGGAGCACGGCCTGCGCGGGCCAGCCGCCGGCGCGCCGGTACCCCTCGGTCGGCAGCTTCCCGGTGGCGTCGACGCCGAGCTTGCCGCCGAAGAACTGCTCGTACGAGCCGTGGTCGAGATGGTCCACCGGGCCGACGCCGTGCAGCACGTCGTGGGCGTAGTCGACGTTGCCGAACGCCCGCCACGCGACCTCGGCGTAGTCGTGCACGTCGCAGTCCGCGTCGACGACGACGATCAGCTTCGACAGCGACAGCAGCCCTGCACCCCAGATCGCGTTCATGACCTTCTGCGCGTGCTTGGGGAACCGCTTGTCGATCGAGACGATCACGCAGTTGTGGAAGACCCCCGCCTCCGGCAGGTCGTAGTCGACGATCTCCGGGATCATGGTGCGGATCAGCGGCAGGAAGATCCGCTCCGTGGCCTTGCCGATCGGGCCGTCCTCCTGGGGCGGGCGCCCGACGACGATCGTCTGGTAGATCGGGTCGGTGCGCATGGTCACGGTCCCGACGCGCACGAAGGGGAACGGCTCGACGGGCGTGTAGAAGCCGGTGTGGTCCCCGAACGGGCCCTCGGGGAGCCGCTGCCCCGGCTCCACCCAGCCCTCCAGCACCACCTGGGCGGCGGCGGGCACCTGCAGCGGCACGTCGAGGCAGTCGACGAGGTCGACGCGCTCGCGCTGCAGGAAGCCGGCGAACAGGTACTCGTCGATGTCCGCCGGCAGCGGCGCGGACGCGGCGTACGTGACCGCCGGAGGGCAGCCGAACGCGATCGCCACCGGCAGCCGCTCACCGCGACGCTCGGCCACCGCCGCGTGCGAGGTGGAGTCCTTGTGGATCTGCCAGTGCAGGCTGACGGTGCGTTCGTCCTGCAACTGCAGCCGGTACATGCCCAGGTTGCGGGCCCCGGTCTCCGGGTGCCTGGTGTGGGTCAGCCCCAGGTTCAGGAAGACCCCGCCGTCGTCGGGCCAGGACTTCACTCCCGGCAGCAGCGCGGCCAGGTCGATGTCCGCGCCGCGCACCACGACCTCCTGGCACGGAGCGGCCGCGACGCGCCGCGGCGGCACCGCGCGCAACTGCCCGACCTTGCCCAAGGCGTCGCGCAGGCCGCCGATCCCCTTGGGAAGTTCCGGCCGGAGCAGCGCGCCGAGCTGGTCGCCGATCTCGTCCAGCGACTGCACGCCGAGCGCGCGGGCCATCCGCCGCTGCGTGCCGAAGGCATTGATCAGCAGGGGCATGCGCCCGCGGGTCGGGTTCTCGAACAGCAGCGCGGGACCGTGCTCGCGCAGCACCCGCTGCACGATCGCGGTGACCTCGAGGTCGGGATCGACCGGCGCCGCGACGCGCGCCAGGTCGCCGTCCCGTTCGAGGGCGGCGACGAACGCCTGCAGGTCCGAGAACGCCACCGTGCCAGTATCCCGGCCGCGGTCCCGTCGCGCCGACGCGGTCGGTCGCCACCTGCCGGCACCGAGCTCACAGACACTTCCTGCCCCGCATTAGGCAGCCCTTGACGGTTGCCTGACACCGCGCTGACCCACCCTCCGCGAGGGTTTCTGCCATGACCGCGAACGAAGCGCGCCGGCGGCTCTCGCGCGGCCGCCTGC
>SCQZ01000042.1 GCA_004299665.1 Jatrophihabitans sp. | reverse complement strand
CTCGACTTCGCGCTCATCCTCGTCTCGCACGACCTCGCACTCGTCGCTGACGTCACCGACCGGATCGTCGTGATGTACGGCGGCCAGATCGCCGAGTCGGGCATCACCTCGGCGGTGCTGGCGAGCCCGCGCCACCACTACGTGCGGGGCCTGCTGTCCTCGGTGCTCTCGCTCGAGGCGGCCGAGCAACGCCTGAGCCAGATCCCCGGCGTCGTCCCATCACCGGCGGACTTCCCGAGCGGGTGCCGCTTCGCCGACCGTTGCCCGGCCGCCACCGAGATCTGCCTGCGGGTGCGGCCGGAGCCGGTCGGCGACCCGGCCCGGCACGGCTTCGCCTGCCACCACCCGGCCGAGGACACCCGCGCGGCGGTGCTCGCCGGATCGGGGGTCCGGCCGTGACCACCCCGGTCTTCGAGGTCCGCGACGTCGACGTCTGGCTGCCGGTGCGCGGCGGCGGCATCCTCGGCCGCGACAGGGTCTACGCCCTCACCGGCGCGAGCCTGTCGATCGCACCCGGGGAGACGGTGGGCGTGGTCGGCGAGTCGGGGTGCGGCAAGTCGACCCTGGCCCGGGTGCTGGTGGGGCTGCAACGCCCGACGGCCGGGACGGTCGCGCTGGACGGCACCGAGCTGACCGCGATGGGCGCGCGCGCCCGGCGCCGGCTGATCGGCTCGCAGGTCGGGATGATCTTCCAGGACTCCTCGACCGCGCTGAACCGGCGCCTGCCCGTGCGGGCGATCCTGCGCGACCCGCTCGACGTGCACCGGCGCGGCACGGCCCGCGAGCGCGAGGCGCGGGTGCGCGAGCTGATGGCGCTGGTGGGGCTGCCCCCGAGCGTCGCGGAGGCGCTGCCGAGCCAGCTCTCCGGCGGCCAGCGGCAGCGCGTCGCGATCGCGCGGGCCCTGGCGATGGAGCCGAAGGCGCTCGTCGCCGACGAGCCGACATCCGCCCTCGACGTCTCGGTACGGGCCCAGATCCTCAACCTGCTGCTCGACCTGCACGACCAGCTGGGTCTGGCGATGGTCTACATCTCGCACGACATCCAGACCGTCCGGCGGATGTCGGACCGGATCGTGACGATGTACCTGGGCAGGATCGTGGAGGAGACGCCCGCCGCCGCGGTGCTGGGCGGCACCCGTCACCCGTACACGCGGGCCCTGCTGTCGGCCACGCCGAGCCTGCTGCACGACATCACCCCGATCACGCTGCACGGCCGCGTGCCCTCGGCGGTGCATCCGCCCAGCGGCTGCCCGTTCCGCACGCGCTGCTGGCGCGCGACCGAGCAGTGCGCCCGCGAGATGCCGCCCGTCACCGACGACCCGGCGACCCCGGGCCACCGTTACCGCTGTTACCACCCCGTCCTCGGCGACGCCGACCTGGTGCCCGCCGAGACCGTCGTCCAGGAGAACCCGTGACCCGCGCGCCCGCGCCGAACCCGACCCGCCTGTGCGGCGTGGTCCCCCCCGTGTGCACCCCGCTCACGCCCGAGCGCGACGTCGACGTCGCCTCGCTGCGCCGGCTGGTCGACCACCTCGTCGACGGGGGCGTCGACGGGTTGTTCATCCTCGGCTCGACGAGCGAGGTGGCGTTCCTGACCGACCGGCAGCGGGGTCTGGTGACCGACGCGACCCTCGAGCACGTCGCGGGCCGGGTGCCGGTGCTCTCCGGCGTCATCGACATGACCACCGCCCGCGTGGCCGAGCACGTGGCCGTCGCCGCGAAGGCCGGCTGCGCGGGTGTGGTGGTGACCGCACCGTTCTACACGCGCACCCACCCGGCCGAGATCGAGCGCCACTTCCGCGTGGTCGCCGAGCGGTCGGACGTGCCCGTCTACGCCTACGACCTGCCGGTGTCGGTGCACAGCAAGCTGGCGGGCACCATGCTGCTCGACCTCGCCCAGGAGGGGGTGCTGGCGGGGTTGAAGGACTCCAGCGGCGACGACGCGGCGTTGCGCACGCTGCTGGTCGAACGCGCCGACCGCGGCGAACCGGTGGCCGGGTTCAGCGTGCTGACCGGCTCCGAGCTCACCGTCGACACCGCCTTGTTCATGGGTGTGGACGGGGTGGTCCCGGGCCTGGGCAACGTCGACCCCGCCGGCTACGCCCGGCTCTACCGTGCCTGCCGCGCCGGTGACTGGGACGCGGCGCGCGACGAGCAGGTCCGGCTGCTGCGGCTGATGAACCTCGCGCAGGCCGGGTCGCCGGACCGGATGGGGCGCGGCTCGTCGGCGCTCGGCGCCTTCAAGGCCGCGCTCGAACTGCTCGGGGTGATCGACTGCGCGGTGACCGCGGAACCCCAGATCCCGCTGGAGCCGCGGGAGATCGAGATCGTGCGCGGGCACCTGGAGCGGGCGGGGCTGCGCTGATGGGCGAACCCGGCGAGCCCGCGGTGATCGGCGTCGACATCGGCGGCACCAAGATCGCCGCGGGCCGGGTGACCGCGTCCGGCGCCGTCGCCGCGCGAGCCGTGCGGGCCACGCCGCGCACGGGGGGCGCACAGGCCGTGCTGGCCGCCGTCGTCGAGATGGTCGGTGAGCTCGGCCCGGCCGAGGCGGTCGGCGTGGGGGCGCCGGGCGTGGTCGACGTGGCCGGCGGCCGGGTGCTGTCGGCGACGGAGGTGCTGCCCGGATGGGCGGGTGCGGAGGTCGGGACGGCGCTGCGCGCGGCGCTGGGGGTCCCGGTCGCGGTCGACAACGACGTGCGGGTCATGGCGCTCGGCGAACTGTGCGCCGGGGCCGGGCGCGGGGCCCGGGACCTGCTGTTCGTCTCGGTCGGGACCGGCGTCGGCGGTGCGCTCGCGCTCGACGGGCGGATCCGGCACGGATCGGCCTGGTCGGCCGGCGAACTGGGACACCTGCTGGTGCCGCACGAGGGCGCCGTGCCGTGCGGCTGCGGCCGCCGTGATCATCTCGAGGCCGCCGCGAGCGGCCCGGCGATCGTGGCGGAGTACCGGCGGCGGGGCGGCGAGCCGGTCGACGGTTTGCCGGAGGTGGCGGCGCGGATGCGTGCGGGTGACGCCGTCGCCGCCGAGGTGATCGCGGCCGCCGCCACCCTGGTCGGGCGCGCCGTCGCCGGGCTGGTGGACGCGATCGGCGTGCAGCGCGTGGTCGTCGGCGGCGGCGTGGCCTCGATCGGTGCCGCGTACGTGCAACACGTCGCCGACGCCTTCCGTGCCGAGGTGCTGCCGCCGTTGCGGGACGTGCCGGTGGTGGCCGCCGAACTCGGGACCGACGCGCCGCTGGTGGGGGCCGCCGAACTGGCGCGGCGCCGGGAAGGGGACCGGTGATGATCCTCGCCGAGTTCCGCGCCGCCGTCCGGGGCCGGCTCATCGTCTCGTGCCAGGCACCGGCCGGGCACGCGCTGCGCGACACCGCCACGCTCGTGCGGATGGCGCGGGCCGCCGTCGACGGGGGGGCCGCCGCGATCCGGTGCGGCGGGGTCGGCGGCGTCGCCGACGTGGCCGCGATCCGTCGGCAGGTGGCCCTGCCCGTCATCGGCCTGACCAAGGACGGCGCCGAAGGCGTGTACATCACCCCGACCGTCGCGGCGGCCCGTGCCGTCGTCGCCGCGGGGGCCGACGTGGTCGCGCTCGACGCCACCGGACGCCCGCGCCCGGAAGGCGCCGCCTTCGCGGACTCGGTGGCCGCGGTCCACGCACTCGGGGCACTGGTGATGGCCGACACCGCGACGCTCGCGGACGCGGTCGCGGCGGTCGCGGCCGGCGCGGACGTCGTGGCCACCACGCTGTCCGGCTACGTGCCGGGCAGCCCGGCGCCGGACGGCCCGGACCTCGCCCTGGTCGCGGCGGTGCGGGTGGCGCTGCCGGACGTCGTGCTCGTCGCGGAGGGGCGCTACCACCACCCCGCGCAGGCGCGGGCCGCCGTCGACGCCGGAGCCGACAGCGTCGTGGTCGGCACCGCCATCACCGACCCGGCCTGGATCACCGGCCGTTTCGCCGCCGCGCTGCCGGGGGCGGGCAGATGAGCACGCCGCGCTGGCGCGCGCGCGACTCCGCGCGGCGCGCACCGGGGCGGGCGGGCGGTGCCAGGATCGCAGGCGTGGAGTCGAGACGGGGGCACGCGCTCGCCGGGCAGCCGGCGCAGGTGTCGCCCGCGGGGCGGTCGCGGCAGGCGCAGCAGGCGATCCAGGACGCGATCAAGGAACTGATCCTCGCCGAGGGGCTGGTGACCGGCGACCCGATGCCGACCGAGGCCGAGCTCATGGAGCGGCTCGGCATCAGTCGCAACTCGGTACGGGAGGCACTCAAGGCACTGCAGGCGGTCGACATCGTCGAGGTCCGGCACGGCTTCGGGACGTACGTCGGCGACTGCTCCCTGGACCCGTTCGCCGACGCGCTGGCCTTCCGCGGCCGGATGTCGCTGCGCACCGACAAGCACGACCTGTACGAGATCATGGACCTGCGCCAGGCGCTCGAGGCCGGCCTGATCGGCCAGCTCATCCACGTCGTCACCGACGACCAGCTTGCACTGCTGAAGGTGAGGCTGGACGAGCTGGTCGCGCACTCGGCGCAGGGCGAGGCGGGCGACCGCGCCGACCGGGCGTTCCACGAACAGCTGTTCGCCCCGCTGGGCAGCCAGCTGATGAGCCAGCTGCTACGGGTGTTCTGGGACGTGTACCACGACCTGAACCGGGAGCTGGCGCCGGACGTGCTGGACCCCGCCCAGATCGCCGACGTGCACCGTGCCATCTACCTGGCCGTCGCTGCGCGCGACAGTGAGGCGGCGGTGGCCGCGATGCACGATCACTTCACCGGCATCCGGGAACGGATCAGGGACCAGCGCGAGGCCTAGGCTCGACCGGTGGCGCGTTACGTCGAACTGCACCGCGACAACCCCGAGCCGCGCGTCGTCGCGCAGGTGGTCCAGATGCTGCAGGACGACGCGCTGATCGCCTACCCCACCGACTCGTGCTACGCGCTCGGCTTCGCGCTGGACAGCCGCACCGGGGCCGGACGCATCCGCCGCATCCGCCACCTGGACGAGCGGCACCACTTCACCCTGGTCTGCTCGGACTTCGGCCAGCTCGGCGAGTTCGTCAAGCTCAGCAACCCGGCGTTCCGCAGCATCCGCGCGGCCACGCCCGGCGCGTACACCTTCATCGTTCCGGCCACGCACGAGGTTCCCAAGCGCCTCGCGCACCCGCACAAGCGCACCGTCGGCGTGCGCATCCCGGACCACCCGCTGGTGCGGGCGCTGCTGCGCGAGCTGGGGCGCCCGCTCGTCTCGAGCACGTTGCTGCTGCCGGACGAGACCGAGCCGCTGACCGACGCGTGGACGATCAAGGAGCGCCTCGATCACGAGGTGGACGCCGTGCTCGAGGCCGGCGAGTGCGGGACCGAGCCGAGCACGGTGGTCGACTTCTCCGGCGCCGCCCCCGAGGTGCTGCGCGTCGGGGCGGGGGACCCGTCCCCGTTCGAGTGAGG
>SCQZ01000398.1 GCA_004299665.1 Jatrophihabitans sp. | reverse complement strand
GCGATCGTGCCGCTGCACTCCAGCCCGGGATACGGCGGGGCACCGGGCGGCGGCGGGTAGAAGCCCTGCCGTTGCAGCAGGTCGGCGCGGTTGACGGCCGTGGCGGCGACGGCGACGAGGACCTCGCCGGGCCCTGCCACCGGGTCCGGCACCTCGCGGATCTGCAGCACCTCCGGGGTGCCCGGTTCGGTGATCACGACGGCACGCATGGCCTCGACGCTAGCGGTAGCGGCGGCGCGGCCGGCACAGCGCTTCCGCCGGGATCTCGCAGCGCGCTACCCCGCGAGCAGGTCGGTCGCCGTGACGGCGAACGACGGCCCGGCCGTCCCGCCACCCGCGCCCCCGCCGCTGCCGGTCACGAGCACGCGGGTGACCGGGTTCGCGCCGGGCGTGATGACCAGGATGCGGCCGTCGTCGCTCGCGGCGATCCACCCGCCGTCAGGAGCCCAGAACACCGACCCGAACGAGTACGTGTACTCCCCGGGGCCGCGCACCGACAGCAGCGTGCGTGTCCCGGACGCGTCGGTCAGCGTGACCCGGGCCTTCCCCGTCGCCGGGTCCGACTCCGCGGCCACCCGCCGTCCGTCCGCCGACACCGTCGGCCGGGTGGTCAGGTTGGGGCTGTCCGGAACCTGCGCGGCCGGGATCTGCACGACAGTGCCGGTGCCGGCGTCCACGACCTTCTGCCAGTCGCCGTGCAGGACCGGCGCGCTGCCGGACTTCACGGACTCCGGCGACCACCAGAACATGGTCACCTCGAGCCGGTCACCGGGCAGCCAGACCAGTTGCGGCCCCGCCGGCTTGCGGTTCAGTTCGGGCCGGACCGCGACGTCCTGCTCGGACAGGCACAGCAGGTCGCGCGACGGCTGCCCCGACGCGGCGACCAGGCGGACGCACCGGCTCGCGTCGTCGTAGTAGGCCACGGTGCCGTGCAGCGACGGGTCGGGGCGCTCGGCGAGGGAGGAGAACGCGGGCAGGGCCCGGCTCTCGCGCGGGTGGAACCAGCGCGCGCCGTTCGCGATCAGCACCCCGCCCACGGCGGCCACCGCCGCGACGAGGCCGATCACGATCCACAGCCAGGGCCGGCCGCGCGACGAGTGGGGCCGATCGGGCGGCCTGGTGCCGGGGACGCTGATACTCACCGTGCCCACCTCCCACCGCCGGCGACGCGTGCGCCGGCCGACAGCCCGACCGTGCGCCCGCCCGGGGCGGCGGCCCCAGGGAAGAAGGTCCCGGTACGACGGGCCGGACGCCGCAGACGGTCCCGCCATATGCCCCGCTGTGGTGGAATCACGGCATGTACCTGGCGACGACCGACACGGCGAACGCGCTGCTGGAGCGCAACCCGTTCGCACTGCTGACCGGCATGCTGCTGGACCAGCAGATCCCGATGGAGAAGGCGTTCACCTCCCCGCAGGTGCTGCGCGAACGACTCGGCGGGACGCTCGACGCGGCGACCGTCGCCGGCTGCGATCCGCAGGCGCTGGAGGCGATCTTCCGGCAGCCGCCGGCGCTGCACCGCTTCCCCGCCGCGATGGCCAAGCGGGTGCAGGAACTGGCGCGGATCATCGTCGAGCGCTACGACGGGGACGCCGCCGCCGTGTGGACCGGGGCCCGCTCCGGCGCGGACCTGATCGCCCGGGTCGGGGCACTGCCCGGCTTCGGCGAGCAGAAGGCGAAGATCTTCACCGCGCTACTCGGCAAGCAACTCGCGGTGCGCCCACGCGGCTGGCGCGAGGCGGCCGGCGCCTACGGCGAGGACGGCTCGGCCCGTTCGGTCGCCGACGTGATCGACGGCGCCTCCCTGCGGGCGGTCCGCGCGTTCAAGCAGGAGCAGAAGGCCGCCGCGCGGGCGCGGACCGGGGGCTGACCCCGCAGCAACCGCTCGTGCGGGAGCTACGCCGAGGCGGTCACGAACATCAGCACCAGCGCGGTGAGCGCGGCCAGGGCGCACGCGACCGCGCCGCCGAGCCGCCCCGTCCCGCGTTGCCCGCCTGCGCGTCCGCGGCCGTGCCGCTGGAGTGAGGCCGCGCCGAGGACGACGGAGGCGACGGCGCACGCACCGGCGGCCAGGCACAGCACCATCGCCCGCCCCGCCCCCGGCACGCCGTTCGCCGCCGCGGGCAATACCCCGAGCAGCCCGAACATGCCCGCCCAGACGGCGGCGTTGGCCGCGACGACGATGGTCACGATGGCCGCGGCGGTGCCGGCCGCGCCCCGGCCGGCGATCGGGGGCACGGGGGGCCAGGGCGGTGGCCAGGCCGGCGGGACGGACCGGCGCGGGGGTGGTGGGTACGGGGCCCGCGGGTATGACGGAGTCGGATGCGGGGGCCGGGTGGGCGGTTGCATGACCGGCGACGGTAGCGACCGCCGCGGCCCCTGACGACTGCGGTTCGGCGCCCTGTGGATGGACGCCGGGATGACGCCGGGATGAGCTCAGGCGCTCGCGAACGCGCCGGCGCGCAGCGCCTCCACCTCGGCGCCGAGGCCCGCGACGACATCCTCGTCGACCTGCGCGCCGCAGCGCTGCGTCAACCAGGTGGCGAGCATCCGGTGCCCGCCCTGGGTCAGCACCGACTCCGGGTGGAACTGCACGCCGTCCACCGGCAGCGTCCGGTGCCGCAGCGCCATCACCACACCGGACCGGGTGCGGCCGGTCACGACGATCTCCGGCGGCAGCGCGGATTCCTCGACGGCCAGCGAGTGGTAGCGGGTGGCCGGGAAGGGCGAGGGCAGCCCGGCCAGCACCCCGGTGCCGTCGTGGATCACCTCGGACACCTTGCCGTGCACGAGTTCCGGAGCCCGCACGATCGGCGCCCCGAACACGGCGCCGATCGCCTGGTGCCCCAGGCACACGCCGAACAGCGGCACCGCCGACCCGAGGCAGGACCGCACCACGTCCATCGCGTTGCCGGCGGCGTGCGGCGTGCCGGGGCCGGGCGAGATCAGCACCCCGTCGAAGCCCGCCTCGTCCCCGGCGACGACGGCGTCGTTGCGGCGGACCGTCACGTCCGCGCCCAACTGCCCCAGGTACTGGACCAGGTTGTAGACGAAGCTGTCGTAGTTGTCCACGACCAGGATGCGCGTCACGTCCGGCTCCCTCGTATCGAGCTCATTTCGAGACGGTGACCTGGTTCAGCGGCAGGTACGGCTCGATCCAGGGGAAGATCACGAACAGCAGCAGGGCGGACACCGCGCCCACGAGCACCAGCACCTGCAGCATCTTGAGGGCGAGGTTCCCCGGAAGGTGGCGCCAGATCCAGACGTACATCAGTTGCCCTCCCCGGCGGAGTAGTACGCGTTGATCGGGGCCGGCACGGCGTTGGAGTAGTTGTCGCCCGTCTGGGCCTTGTCGTACTCCGCCTGCAGGGAGGCGTGGACGATCATGCGCTGGGCGGCCGTGAACTTCGGGGTGCAGGTTGTCATGGTCAGGTACTTGACGGTGTACGGGCCGTGCGCGCGGGTGTCGTTCGGCACCGGCAACAGCACATCCCCGTCGTCCGGGCTGACGATCTCGCGCCCGGGGACCCCGTTCGCGTCCCGGGCCGACAAGCTCGCCCCGGCCGCGTTCGGGTCGCACGGGTTCGCGCCCGGCGCGGTGCCCAGGACGCAGTAGACGTACCACTTGGTGCGGGTCTCGACCACCACCGGGTCGCCCGCCTGCAACTGGTCGAGGTTCAAGAACGGCTCGCCCTTGCCGACGCGGTGCCCGGCGATGGCGAAGTTGCCCGCCTCTCCGGGCATGGCGGTGTCGGCGTAGTGCGCCGGCCCCTCCTCGAGTTGGGAATCGGTGGGCACCTTGTCGCCCTGGACGACGGTCCAGGCGTAGTCGAGGCCGAAGCGCGGGATGTAGAGGTTGGCGATGCCGTCGCCGACGATGGGCTTGAGTTCGCCGTCGGGCAGGCACAGCGTCTGCGTGCAGTTCGCCCACTGCCGCTGCAGCGCCTGGTGCACCCTGACCTGCTCGCGGTGGGCGAAGAAGTTCGTGACCCACACCTCGTAGACGACGAACAACAGCACAATGAGCCCCGCGGTGATGAGCGTCTGGCCGAGGCCGCGCAGCAACAGCCGGATCGTGTCCCCGACGCCGCGCGGCGGCGGGGGCGGCGCCGGGGGATCGGCGTCCAGCACGGACGTGTCGTCACTCACGCTCGCTCCACGAGATGTCGCTCGTCCTCACCGGCTCGCTGCCCCCTATCGGGCGGCGCGCGCGTAGGAGAGGGCGACGGTGCCGGTGTACGCCGGAACCTCCACCCGCTGGGCGGCCACGGTGTACCCGAGGCCGTAGTAGCTCGCCGCCTGTTTGAACAGGTTGACGCCCGGCGATGCGTCGAGCGCTGCTGCCATTGTCCGGTACGGGCCGATGGCTGCAACCCGGAAGGGGGGCGAGTACACCTCGCCGTTCAGCAGCAAGGTGTTCCCGACGCACCGCACCGCGCTCGTGGCGATGAGGCGCTGCCCCGCGACCGACATGGCCTCCGCACCCCCGGCCCACAGTGCGTTGACCACCGCCTGCAGGTCCGACTGGTGCACCACCAGCTGGTTCGGGTCGACCCCGACGATGCTGGTCCCCGACGGCGCGTCGTCCAGGACGACGGTGATGCCCGGTCCGGCGGCGGCGGTCAACCCGGCCGGGGCGAGCATCGGCGTCACCCGTGCCTGCGCGGCGCCGACCGCGGCGTTGCCGTGGCCGGCCTCCTCGGTCGCCGCACTGACCTGCCGCTGCAGGTCCGTGGCCTGGCGGTCCAGGTCCTTCACCTGCGCCTCGGCGTGGCGCACCAGCCCGGCGAGGTCGCCCGTGCTGGGCGGGCGCAGGTCGGTCCCGCCCGACTCGTGGGCGCTCACCCCGAACGCGAGCCCCGCGGCGAGGCACGCGACCGGCACCGCCACCCGCCAGCCGCGCGACCGGGGAACCGTCGCCTCGCTCACGCGACTACGCTAACCGCGAAGACGCGCAGCCCGTAGGAGATCTCGTGCCCAAGTCCAAGGTCCGCAAGAAGCCGGAGGCCCCGGTCCGGTCCGAGGCACTGCGGGCATCGACCGCCTCCCACGGCCTGCGGCCCAGCCCCACCTGGTACCCGATCGTCATGGCGAGCCTCATGGTGCTGGGGCTGGCCTACATGGTCGTCTACTACCTGACCAGCAGCGGGACCTCGCCGCACGTGCCGGTCATGGCCGACCTCGGCTCGTGGAACTTCGCCGTCGGCTTCGGTGTCATGCTGCTGGGTCTGGTGATGGCGGTCCGCTGGCGCTGAGCCACTCGAGGCCACCTGCTCGACCTCGCCCCCGACGGCCCGGACCGCGCGTGTCCGCATCCGCTGTGATTACACCGCTGTAACTTTGTCCCCAGGGGTGGACAACCCTGTGGACGTGCTACACGACGCCGGTCATGGTGGTGCCGGCCCGGACGAGCGTGACCAGCGCGAGCAGTACCACGATCCCGGCCAGCCCCAGCGCCTGCACCCGGTTCGGCAACCGGGTCCGGCGCACCGGACGGCCGCCCAGTGCCAGGGCGCACAGCCCGCCGGTCACGAAGCCTCCGACGTGGCCCAGCCAGGAGATCCCCGGCACCGTGAAGGTGAACACGAAGTTCAGCGCGATGATCCCAACCAGCCACTGCACGTCCAGCCCGATGCGCCGTGCGAGGACGACGGCGGCGGCGAACAGGCCGAAGATGGCGCCGGAGGCTCCGGCCACCGCATCCATCACGCCGCCGAACGCGAAGACCGCGACCGACCCGCCGAGGGCGGCGAGCAGGTACAGCACCACGAACCGGGACCGACCCACCAGTCGTTCCAGCGGCGGGCCGATCACCGCGAGCGCCACCATGTTCGCCACGATGTGGATGACCGACAGGTGCAAGAACGCGGCCGTGACGAACCGCCAGTACTCGTCCTGGGAGTGGACGATGTACGGCTGCAGCACCCAGTCCTGGAACAGCCGGGAGAACTCGGGTCGGTTGATGCCGCCGGCGGACGTGGCTCCGCAGTACAGGTAGACGGCCACGTTGACGGCGACGAAGGTGAGCGTCGCGGCCGGCGGCGAACTGCGCAGCCGGGCGCCGATCGAGGTGCGCGGCGCGGGCTGCCGGCCGAGCGCGGCGTCGTCCGGGCAGTGGTACCCGACCGGTGCCTCACGCATGCACTCGGGGCAGATGGGGCGCCCGCAGCGGGTGCAGGAGATCAGCGTCTCCCGGTTGGGATGCCGGTAGCAGGTTGGGCTCACTGTCGCCTTGGGTTTCGGTGTCGGCCGCCTTCTGCGCGGGATCGGCGGCTACTCGATGTCGACGGAGTTGATCACGACGTCCTCGACGGGTCGGTCGTTGCGCCCGGTCGGCG
This sequence comes from Jatrophihabitans sp., assembly GCA_004299665.1. GTDB lineage: Bacteria > Actinomycetota > Actinomycetes > Mycobacteriales > Jatrophihabitantaceae > FW021-bin43. The sequence continues at coordinate 739 of SCQZ01000398.1, read as the reverse complement.
TCGTCGCGATCACGTCGACGACCGCTCGGCTGTCCGCGTCGGCGACCTCGCCGAAGATCGTGTGCTTGCGGTTCAGGTGCGGCGTCCGCCCGACGGTGATGAAGAACTGCGAACCGTTGGTGTTGGGGCCCGAGTTGGCCATCGCCAGCAGGTACGGGCGGTCGAAGCTCAGTTCGGGGTGGAACTCGTCGGCGAACCGGTACCCGGGGCCGCCGTATCCCTGGCCCAGCGGGTCACCGCCCTGGATCATGAAGCCGGAGATCACGCGGTGGAAGATCGTCCCGTCGTAGAGCGGGTCGTTGCTCTTCGTCTGCGTCCCGGGGTGCGTCCACTCCCGGCCGCCCTGGGCGAGGTCGGTGAAGTTGCGGACCGTCTTCGGCGCGTGGTTGCCGTACAGGTTGATCCGGATGTCGCCCTTGCTGGTGTGCAGGGTCGCGACCTGGGTGGTGATCTCGCTGGACAAGACGGCTCCTGAGGTTTCGCGGGTGTCGCCCATCCTCGCACGTCAGAACTTGCCGACGATCGCCTGTGCGAGCCGCAGGGCCGACAGCGACTGGTCGTTGCGCTGGGTGTGGACGACCACCATGATCTTGCCCTTGGTGAAGGCGCAGGCCCAGTCCCGACCGTTGTCCGGGCCGAAGAACTGGGTACGGAACAGGATTCCCTGGACGCCGGGGGCGAGGTTCGGCTGGCCGACGGCGTCCGTACCGGTCTTCGTGGCGAGCAGCACCATCGCGTT
>SCQZ01000397.1 GCA_004299665.1 Jatrophihabitans sp. | reverse complement strand
CGGTCGTCGAGCTGGCGATCGCGGAGATCATCGCCCTGACGCGCCGCCTCACCGAGAAGAACCGGCTCATGCACGGCGGCGTCTGGGACAAGTCCGCCGACGGCGCGCACGAGGTGCGCGGCCGGACGCTGGGCATCGTCGGCTACGGCAACATCGGCACCCAGCTGTCGGTCCTGGCCGAGTCGATGGGGATGCGGGTGATCTTCTACGACACCGCGGACCGGCTGGCCCTGGGCAACGCGCGCCGCTGCCTGTCGCTCGCAGAACTGCTCGCCGACGCCGACATCGTCACCCTGCACGTCGACGGCCGGCCGTCGAACGAGAACTTCTTCGGGGAGGGCGAGTTCGCGGCGATGCGGCCCGGCTCGCTGTTCCTGAACCTGTCGCGCGGTTTCGTGGTCGACTACCCGGCGCTGCGCAAGCACATCGAGGGCGGCGCCATCGCCGGGGCCGCGGTCGACGTCTTCCCCCTCGAACCGAAGGGGCGCGGCGACGAGTTCGTCTCCGAACTGCGAGGGCTGGCGAACGTCATCCTCACCCCGCACATCGGCGGCTCCACCGAGGAGGCGCAGCAGGACATCGGCCGGTTCGTCGCCGGCAAGTTCCGCGACTTCGTCCTCGACGGCGCGACGGCCATGTCGGTCAACGTGCCCGGCCTGGCGCTGCCACGCGCTGCCGGAGTGCTGCGGCTCGTGCACATCCACCGCAACGTCCCCGGCGTGCTGGCCCGGGTCAACGGGCTGCTGGCCGAGGCGGGGGTGAACGTCGAGGCGCAACTGCTCGCGACGCGAGGCGACATCGGCTACGTCGTCACCGACAGCGCCAGCGGCACCACGCAGGCCGTCGTGGACCAGATCCGCGCCCTGCCCGAGACGATCCGGCTGCGCGTCATCTTCTAGACCTCCGGACGGCCCGTCCCACCCCGACCGCTCGGCCCGCTCCGCGCGGCCGCCGCGTCCCCGCGCGCCCGTTGCCGTGTTCCCGCCCGCCATGGTGCATCGTGCGTTTGCGCACGTTACCGACCGGTAATATCATGAAGTTACTGGTCAGTAACTTATCCGCACGACCGAGGGGACCCGCGCCATGGGCCACTACAGGAGCAACGTCCGCGACATCGAGTTCAACCTGTTCGAGGTGTTCGGCACCGACGCGCTGCTCGGCAGCGCACCGTTCGAGGACCTGGACGTGCCGACCGTGCGCGGCATGATCGCCGAGGTGGCCAAGCTGGCCGAGGGGCCGCTGGCCGAGTCGTTCGCCGACGCGGACCGCAACCCGCCCGTCTTCGACCCCGACACCCACACCGTCGCGATCCCGGAGTCGTTCAAGAAGTCCTACAAGACGCTGCACGACGCCGAGTGGTGGCGCGTCGAGACCCTGCCCGAACTCGGTGGCCAACTCGTCCCGCGCACGGTGGTGTGGGCGATCGCCGAGCAGATCCTCGGTGCCAACCCGGCTCTGCACATGTACCACGCGGGCGCCCCGTTCGCGGGGATCCTCTACGCCAACGGCAACGCCACCCAGAAGCGGATCGCCCAGCTGATGATCGACCGCGGCTGGGGCGCCACCATGGTCCTCACCGAGCCCGACGCCGGCTCCGACGTCGGCGCCGGGCGCACCAAGGCGATCCCGCAGCCGGACGGCTCCTGGCACATCGAGGGCGTCAAGCGCTTCATCACCTCGGCCGTCAACGACATGGTCGAGAACGTCATCCACCTCGTGCTCGCCCGCCCCGAGGGGGCCGGCGCCGGCACCAAGGGCCTGTCGCTGTTCGTGGTGCCGGAGCGGCACTTCGACCTCGAGACCGGCGAGATCGGCGAGCACAACGGCGCCTTCGTGACGAACGTCGAGCACAAGATGGGGCTCAAGGCCTCGACCACGTGCGAGTTGCGCTTCGGCGAGGTCGGGGGGATCCCGGCCCAGGGCTGGCTCGTCGGCGACGTCCACGACGGCATCGCCCAGATGTTCCAGGTGATCGAGCACGCCCGCATGATGGTCGGCACCAAGGCGATCGCCACCTTGTCGACCGGCTACCTGAACGCCCTGGACTACGCGCGGACCCGGGTGCAGTCCGCGGACCTGGCGCGCAGTTCCGACAAGTCCGCGCCCCGCGTGACGATCATCAACCACCCGGACGTGCGCCGGTCGCTGATGCTCAACAAGGCGTACGCCGAGGGCATGCGCGCGCTGGTCGCGTACACCGCCACGCAGCAGGACAAGATCATCGTCGGGGAGGCGACCGGGCAGGACGTGACGCTGGCGACGGCCGTGAACGACCTGCTGCTGCCGATCGTCAAGGGTGCCGGGTCCGAGCGCTCCTACGACCAACTGGCGCAGGCGCTGCAGACCTTCGGCGGGTCGGGGTACCTGCAGGACTACCCGCTCGAGCAGTACATCCGCGACGCCAAGATCGACACGCTCTACGAGGGCACCACCGCGATCCAGGGCCAGGACTTCTTCTTCCGCAAGATCGTGAAGAACAAGGGGGCCGCGCTGGGCGCGATCTCCGCGGAGATCACCGCGTTCCTGGAGTCGATCGCCGAGGAGGGGCGCCTGAAGGAGGAGCGGGCCGCGCTGCAGAAGGGGCTGGAGGACTTCGGCGGCATGGTCGCCGCGATGTTCGGCGCGCTGATGAGCGCCCAGGAGGACGTGTCCAACGTCTACAAGGTCGGCCAGAACACCACCCGCCTGCTGTTGTCCGCGGGCGATCTGATGGTCGGCTACCTGCTGTTGCGGCAGGCGGCCGTCGCGCTCACCAAGCTGGACGACGAGGGGGTCGGCGAGTCCGACCGCGCCTTCTACGCGGGCAAGCCCGCCGTCGCGCGGTTCTTCGCCCAGACGGTGCTGCCGGAACTGTCGGCGCGCCGACAGATCGTCGAGGCGACCGACAACGCACTGATGGAGCTCGACGAGGCGTCCTTCTGATCCTGCGGTCCTCTCGGGCCTTCCCATCCGCGGGGGTGGGAAGGCCCGAGATCATCGCCCGGGCGTCCCGCTTTGTAGGCTGAACGTCGTGACGGCGCCGCTCTGGATCGACCTGGAGGGCGCCGTCAACGTCCGCGACCTGGGGGGGCTGCCGACGGCGGACGGGACGGCGGTGCGGCCGGACCGCCTGATCCGCTCGGACAACCTGCAGGGTCTGACGCCCTCGGACGTGCACGTCCTGCTCGGCGACCACGACGTCCGATCGGTCGCGGACCTGCGGACCGGGGTCGAGGTGAGCGCGGAGGGGCCGGGCCCGCTGTCGCGCGAGCCGTCGGTGCGGATCGCGAACTTCTCGCTGTTCCCCGAGGCCGGACGGCGCACCGACGTGGCCTCCACCGACGAGAACGGGAACGGCGGGGGCGGCCCGATCGTGCTGCCGTGGCAGGGGCGCCGGCTGGACCTGGGCGACGGCAAGGAGCGCGGGGCGACGGCGGTCTACCTCAGGTACCTGGCCGACCGGGGGCAGGCGGCCGTCGACGCGGTGCGGTTCATCGCGACGAGCCCGGGCGCGACCGTCGTGCACTGCGCCGCCGGCAAGGACCGCACCGGCGTCGTCGTGGCGCTGGCGCTCTCGGAGGTCGGCGTCCGGCGCGCCGCGATCGTCGCCGACTACGCCCGCAGCGCGGAGCGGATCGAGGCGATCTTCGGCCGGCTACTCGGTTCGCGCACCTACGCGGCGGACATCGCCGGCCAGGATCTCGACAAGCACCGCACCCGGCCGCAGACCATGGAGCGACTGCTCGCCGCGATGGACGAGCAGTTCGGCGGCGTCCCTGCCTGGCTGCGCGCGCACGGCTGGACAGACGAGGACGCCGCCGCGCTGCGACACAAGCTGGTGATCTGACTCAGCCGGCGGGGTGCGGGCGCCGCGACCGCCACACCGCGACCATCGTCTCGCGCAGGTGCGGCCGGTCGGCCAGCAGCGCACGCAGCGCGTCGTACTCCACCCGCAGGGCCGATCCGTGTTCGACGGAGGTGACGGTCGCCGTTCGCTGACCGCCCTCGACGAGCGCACCCTCGCCGATGATGTCGCCGATGCCCAGCACGGCGACCTCCTGCCGCCCGTAGAAGACCTTCACGGTGCCCGACAGCAGCACGTAGCAGGCGTCGGCGGGCGTGCCCTCCTGCACGAACGCCCAGTGCGCCGGGAACGGGGTCTGCTTGCCGGCGGCGACGAGCGCCTGGATGTCGGAGCGGTCGCAGCGCGAGAAGGATGCCGAGCCGGCCAGTTGGTCGACGATCGCACTCGTGTCGTCGTGCACCATGGTCCGAACTGTATCGGCGATCGCGCCCCGGGTCGCGCCGAACGGGACGTCGCGCGGGCTACCCGGTGAGACGCGCCTCAGTCGGTGCGCGCCGTCTCGGGGCCGGTGATGCGCGTCAGCACCGGCAACGTGGAGGCGACGATCGCCAGCGACGCGAGGATGCCGACCGCCACCACACCCCAGTACCCCGCCGACGGAGCGGTGAGCGGTTCGGACAGTTGCGCGCGGAGGAACAGGTACGCGGTGAGGAACCCGACGCCGATCGCACCGCCGGCGGCGGCGAGCAGGGGGACGGCCGTCTCCAGCGTCACGACCCGCCGCAGCGTGCGCAGCGGCGCGCCGGCAAGGCGCAGCAGGCTGAACGGCCTCTTGCGCTCGTTGAGCCCGCTGACGACGCTCACGGCGAGCGTCGCGCCGGCGATCGGCAGGCTGGCCAGGACGACGGCGTCGGCGAGCCGCTGATAGCCCTGGGAGCGCTGGACGTTCCCGCTCAGCGCGATGCCCTCGGCGAGGGTGATCGGCCCCGAGCGGCGCGGTGCGGGCAGTTCGGTGCCGAGCACGGTCCGCGCCCGCTCGATCGCGGCCCGCGTCCCGTCGGTCGCGACGGACACCGACGTGATCGGCAGCCGGGCCAGGGCCGCCGGGTCCACGCCTCCGCCCGGTAACGGCCCGGACGGGGTGGAGCGGGCATCGCCCGCGAAGTCGTCGATGACGGCCGTCGTCGCGCCCGGCGCGCACCGGCCGAACGCGGGGAAGCGGGCCAGGTCGGTGCACGAGACGGTGGCGCTCGGCCCGACGGTCGGCGTGCCGTAGCCCGGGCCCGCGTGGGCGATCATGATGGCCGTCACGCCGGGTACGGCCAGCAGCCGAGCACGCAACCCGGCGGGCAGCGCGTGCACCGGGGTGGCCGGCGTGTCGCCGGTGAAGTCGACGACCGACTCGGTGAGCGTCGATCGCTGCGCGGCGGTGTAGCTGACCGCGCCGCCGTTGGTCTTGGTGAAGGAGGTGATGATGCCGATCGCCACGGTGGCGACGAACAGGCCCAGTACCAGCCCGCTGACGGCCCGGAAGCCGGCGCGCGGATCGTCGGCCAGTCGGCGGGCGGCGAGCAGTGCGGCGGGGCGCCGCGCCCGGCCGGCCAGCCCGCGGGCGCAGACCATCGTGAGCCACGGGCCGGCGAACACCAACCCGGCCATCGTGACGATGACACCGGTGGTGAAGGCGATCGCCTGCCCGCCGGTCGTGCTCGGCCTGCCGGCCGCGACGAAGTACCCGAGTTCGGCAAGGCCGGCCAGCAGCGGCAGCAGGCGCCACGCCGACGGTGCCGCGGGCGTGACGCGGCGGGTGACGCCCAGCGGGGAGATGATCACCCGCCGCAGCGCGAGCCGGGCAGCGATCGCCGCGGCGATCGGGATGCCGAGCGCGACGAGAAGCACGTCGAGCACCGACAGGGACAGGTCCCCGACGAAGAACGGCGCGCCCGTG
>SCQZ01000396.1 GCA_004299665.1 Jatrophihabitans sp. | reverse complement strand
TCGAGGAGGCCGAGGAGTTCGAGGAGCTCTTGTGCTGGGGAGCCGGCGAACTGGAGCCGCACGCCGTCAGGCCCAGCGCAAGGACACCGGCCAGTGCCGCCGCCCCCGCGCGCCCTCCGGTAGCCAGACCGGACATCGAACTGCTTCCTTTCGCCGGTTCCAGGGCCCGGGAGTGGTATCTACCCGTTCCCGTTCGCACACTACGCAGGCACCCGGAAATAAATAGGTTGCCCACGCCGTCCGCCAGCGGATAACCTCGCCTGCGGAAACGCGACATCCGTCGCATCCCGCCGCGACACGAAAGGGGGTGGCCCCCGCGATGATCTCCCCGACCACGGTCCCGATGTCGCTGACGGCTGCCCTGCGCCCGTGGGTCACCGCCGCGCCGAGCGTGCTCACCGGCCTGCGCGGGATCGTTGTCGCCACCGATCCGTCGTTCCGTGGCACCGACTCGGCGACCGCCGGCGCCGCCAGTCCTCGAGGGGTACCCGGGTGATCAGACGATCACCCCAAGGCTCTCCTCGAGGCCGCGGCTCCCACAACGGGACCGCGGCCTCGTTGTCTGTGCGGGCGGCGATACTCCGACCGACGCCGATGAATCCGCCCCGCACCAACCGTCACATTCCACGAGAAGAACAAGGAGGTGAGCCGGACGTGTTGACCGCACTGGTCTACGCATCCGCGCCACAAGCGCGCGACCTCGACGCGTTCGCGACCACTGCCGCGGCCGGGCATCCGATCGAGCCCGATCTGCTCGACCCGCTCGCCAAGGAGTGCCCCGAGGACGTGCCCTGCCGCGTCCACGACGGCGATCTGTGGTTCTCCGAGACGCCGTCCGAGCTCGAACGGGCCAAGGCCCACTGCCTCACCTGCCCGGCCCGCCTGGCGTGCCTGGCCGGTGCCCTGGAGCGGCGCGAGCCGTGGGGCGTGTGGGGCGGGGAGATCTTCGAGCGCGGCGCGGTGATCGCGCGCAAGCGCCCGCGCGGCCGTCCCCGCAAGGATGCCGAGGCGGCATGAGCAACGCACGAACCCGCTCGCGGCTCCGCAGGGACACCGCATGAGCGCCATGACGACACGAACGACGTTCAGGAGTGAGCAGATGTACACGATGCACGAAGCGCTCGCGCGCGACCGAATGCGCGAGCGGCTGCAGGCCGCCCAGTCGGCACGGCAGGTCCGCCTGTCGGCCGAACTGGCCGCGGCGCACCGCTGGCGCCGGCTGGCCCGGCGTGCCTCCGCCGTCGCGGAGCGCCACGCCCGCAGGGCCGAACTGGCCGCGGCGCGGTGACCGGACAGCGGTGGTGGTGAGGCGCCCGCCTCACCACCACCGCTGTTCCAGTTTCGCCTCGATGGCGCGCAGGTGATCGCGGGTGCAGGGCCCGCAGGTCCACCGGGTGCGCCGGCCCGCGTGGCCGCCGCCGTCGTCCGCGGCGGTGTCCGAGCACCAGCCGAGGGGGGCGCGGGGGTCGCCGTCGGCGAGCGGATCCGGGACGCGGCCGCACAGCGAGCAGGTCACGCCCACGCGATCACCCGCGTCGCCACAGGGTCTCACCACGGGGCCTCACCACAGGGTCATGGAGCGCCGGAAGATCCCGGCCAGGTCCGGCACGGCCACCGGCAGCGGCGCGGTGGCCAGCAGCCGCTGCTGCTTGAACGCACCGGCGGCCAGTTCCTCGACGTCCGCGTCCGCGAACCCGACCGCGCCGACGCCGGCCGGGATGCCGATGTCGCGCATCAGCCGGCACAGCACCTCCGGCAGGAAGGCCGCGTCGTCGCCTGGCGCGGCGGCCTCGGGCTCCAGCAGCCGGGCCGCTGCCAGGTGCCGCTGCGGCGACGCGGGGAAGGTGAAGCGGAACGCCTCCGGCGCGGTGAGCGACACCGCCATCCCGTGCGGCACCATCGGTTCGTCCTGCGGGTACCCGGAGGGGTGGAAGTCGCGCACCTGGCCGGCGATCGGGTAGGCGTTCGCGTGCGGGATGTGCACGCCCGCGTTGCCGAAACCCATCCCCGCGAACGTCGCCGCCATGGCCATGCCGCGCCGTGCCGCCAGGTTGTCGCCGTCGCGGACCGCCGCGCGGAAGTGGTCGGCCAGTAGCCGCAGCGCCTTCTCCGACCACATGTCCGAGATCGGGTTCGCGCCGCAGTAGGGCACGCGTCTGTCGGGCTGCTTGCGCTCGCGCGAGTCGAACGGGCGTGCCGTGTAGGACTCCAGCGCGTGGCACAGGATGTCCATGCCTGCCGACGCGGTCACCTCGGCCGGCTGGGTGAGGGTGAGCAGCGGATCTACGACGGCCAGGGTGGGGCGCAGCCGCTGGTGGCTGATGCCCGTCTTGACCCGCTGGGCGAGCACGTCCAGCACGCACACCGTGGTGCTCTCGGCGCCGGTGCCG
>SCQZ01000395.1 GCA_004299665.1 Jatrophihabitans sp. | reverse complement strand
GCCGGTCGGCGTCGCACGCGCCGACCGGCTCCTCGCGGCGACCGGGCGCAGCGGCTGGCGCGGCAGGTCTCGATCCCCTACGAGACAGCAAGATCACTAGACCGTGGGCGGTCGGCCGCTACAGCTTCTCGACCGGCGCGTAGCGGAGCATCAACCACTTCTCGCCGGCACTGCCGAAGTCGATCTTCGCCTGGGCACCGTCGCCGGCGCCGCGCGTGTCGAGCACGGTGCCCAGGCCGAACTGGTCGTGCGAGACGCGATCACCCGCTGACAGCGACGGGACCGGCCGGTTCCCCGCTTCCCCGCGCAGCCCACGGCCACCCGCGAGCCGCTGCGAGGCGAGCTGCTCCTGGGCGCTGCGCCGCGGGGCGGCCCGGTAGCCGTGGTCGCCGTACCGGGACGCGCCGTCGTCGCCGTACCCGGTCACGAACGGCTCCCGCGCGACCTGGCCGCTCCACTGCGCCAGCTCGGCGGGGATCTCGTCGAGGAAGCGCGACGGCGGGTTCCAGGACGGCGACCCCCACGCCGAACGCGACAGCGCGCGCGAGAGGTACAGCCGCTGCTTGGCGCGGGTGATGCCGACGTAGGCCAGGCGACGCTCCTCGGCAAGTTCGGCCGGGTCCCCCAGGGTGCGCAGGTGCGGGAACACACCGTCCTCGAGGCCGGTGAGGAACACCACCGGGAACTCCAGGCCCTTGGCGGTGTGCAGGGTCATCAGCGTGACGACACCGCCGCCGCCCTGGTTGTCGGGGTCGGGCACGGAGTCGGCGTCGGCGACGAGGGACACCTGCTCCAGGAACGCGTCGAGCGACGTCGCATCCTGCGTACCCGCGAGCCGCTCCTCGAACTCGCGCGCGACGCTGACCAGTTCCCGCAGGTTGTCGACCCGGGACTCGTCCTGAGGGTCGTGGCTGGCCTCGAGTTCGGCGAGGTACCCGGTGCGGTCCAAGGTCGCCTCCAGGATCGCCGACGGTGAGCTGTCGGGGCCGGCAGCGACCGCGCGCAGCGAGGTCATCAGCTCGGTGAACCCCAGGATCGCGTGCAGCGAGCGCGGCGCCAGCCCCGGCACGTGCTCGGCCCGCTCCAGCACCGCCCCGAACGAGATGCGCTCCTGCGCGGCGAACGCGTCGACACACGCCTGGGCACGATCGCCGATACCGCGGCGCGGGGTGTTGACCACGCGCCGCAGCGACACCACGTCGTCCGGGTTCGCGATCGCACGCAGGTACGCCAGCGCGTCGCGCACCTCGCGGCGCTCGTAGAAGCGCACCCCGCCGACGACCTTGTACGGCAGGCCGACCCGGATGAACACCTCCTCGAACACGCGCGACTGCGCGTTCGTGCGGTAGAAGATCGCGACATCGGACGGCCGGATGCCGTGCTCGTCGGCGAGCGCGTCGATGCACTGCGCCACCCACGCCGCCTCGTCGTGCTCGTTCTCCGCGACGTAGCCGCAGATCTTCTCCCCGGCGCCCGCCTCCGACCAGAGGTTCTTCGGACGGCGCCCCGGGTTGCGGGCGATCACCGCGTTCGCCGCGCCGAGGATCGTCTGCGTCGACCGGTAGTTCTGCTCGAGCAGGATCGTCGCCGCGTCCGGGTAGTCGTGCTCGAACTCCACGATGTTGCGGATCGTCGCCCCGCGGAAGGCATAGATCGACTGGTCGGCGTCGCCCACCACGCACAGTTCTGTACCGACTGCTGTTGCGCCGGCTCCTACCGTCGCCGGGCGCTCGGCGCCTGGACCTACGGTCGGCGCCACTGCTATTGCGCCGGCTCCTGCCGTCGCCCTACCCACTGCGCCGGCTTCTGCCGTCGCCGGACGCTCGGCGCCTGGACCTACGGTCGGCGCCATATCTACTGCGCCGGCTTCTGCCGTCGCCGGACGCTCGGCGCCTGGACCTACGGTCGGCGCCACTGCTGTTGCGCCGGCTCCTACCGTCGCCCTACCCACTGCGCCGGCTTCTGCCGTCGCCGGACGCCCGGCGCCTGGACCTACGGTCGGCGCCGTACCTATTGCGCCGGCTACTGCCGCCGTCGCCGGGCCCACCAGTTCCTTGACCAGGACGTACTGGGCGTGGTTCGTGTCCTGGTACTCGTCGACCAGGACGTGGCGGAACCGGCGGCGGTAGTGCTCGGCGACGTCAGGGTGCTGCTGCAGCAACTGCACCGTGCGCATGATCAGGTCGTCGAAGTCCAGCGCGTGCGCCTCGGCCAGGCGGCGCTGGTACTGCGTGTACGCCTCGCCGAGCGTCCTCTCCGCGGATGTGGCGGCGCGGTCGGCCCACACCGCCGCCGTGACGAGTTCGTTCTTCAGGTTGCTGACCTGCGCCGACAGCGACCGGGCCGGGAACCGCTTCGGGTCCAGGTCGAGGTCACGGCCGACCATCGTCATCAGCCGCTTGGAGTCGTCGGCGTCGTAGATCGAGAAGGAGGACTTCAGCCCGAGCGTCTTGGCCTCGGCGCGCAGGATCCGCACGCACATGGAGTGAAAGGTCGAGACCCACATGGCCTTGGCCCGCGGCCCGACCAGTGCCGCGACGCGCTCCTTCATCTCGCCCGCGGCCTTGTTGGTGAAGGTGATCGCCAGGATCTGCCCGGGCGTCGCGCCGCGCGCGGCGAGCAGGTACGCGATGCGGTAGGTGAGCACCCGGGTCTTTCCCGACCCTGCACCGGCGACGATCAGCAGTGGGCCGCCCTCGTGCACGACGGCCGCCCGCTGCTGGGGATTGAGACCCTCCAGCAGTCGCTGGACGTCGACGGCAGGCCCGCGGGGACGATCCTGCCGCGCTTCCACGGCAACCTCGAACAGCCCGTCCGTCTCCATCTCGGGTCCCAGGGTACGGAGGGCCTGCGACGTTCGCGGCACGCCCGCCCGGCGACCCCGGGGGTACACATAGGTGTCGGAAGTTTGTAATGTTCGCAAAAAGGAGCGTGACGCAGGGCGAGGGAACGCCGCGCGCGAGAAGTAGCGCGACCCTCGAGGCACAACCGGGAGCGATCGGCGGGCCGCCACGACGAGAGGCGGCACCCATGAGCAGCACGCCGGACTCGATCGAGACCGTCGCCGGTGACGATCACCGCCTGAAGAAGGACTTCGGGACCGTCGGCCTGCTCTTCACGGCCATCGGCTCGATCATCGGCTCCGGATGGTTGTTCAGCTCGCTGCACGCCTCCGCGCAGGCCGGTCCGGCGGCGATCATCTCCTGGGTCGTCGGCACGATCATGTTCTTGCTGATCGGGCTGAGCTACGCCGAACTCGGCGTGATGTTCCCGCGCAGCGGCGGCGTGGCGCGCTACCCGCACTACGCCTGGGGATCGTTCGCCAGCTACTCGATGGGCTGGGTGACCTGGCTGGCCTGTGCCGCGGTGGCCTCGGTCGAGGTCTCCGCCGTGCTGACCTACGCCACGTCGTACCTGCACTGGCTGGAGAACCCGAACGCGACGCTCACCGGAGCCGGGATCGGGATCGCCGTCGCGCTGATGGCGCTGTTCGTCGTCGTCAACTTCTTCGGGGTGCGCTGGTTCGCCCGGATCAACAACACCCTGGTGTGGTGGAAGCTCGCGATGATCGTGCTGGTCATCATCGCGTTCCTGGTGACCGCGTTCCACGGCGCGAACTTCACCGTGCACACCGCCACCGGCAGCGGCTTCACGCCCTTCGGCCTGAAGGCGGCCTTCGAGGCCATTCCGGCGGCGGGCATCGCGTTCAGCTTCTTGGGCTGGCGCCAGGGGATCGAACTGGCCGGCGAGACGGACAACCCGCGCAAGAACGTTCCGCTGACGCTGATCGGCTCGGTGCTGATCTGCGGGAGCCTCTACATCCTGCTGCAGGTGGCCTTCATCGGCTCCGTCCCGACGCACGTCCTGGAGCACGGCTGGGGCGGGCTGGACGCCGCCCAGTCGACACTGACCGCCAGCGGCGGCGCCTCGGCGACCTTCAGCCCGCTGGCGGTCGTCGCGACGATCCTCGGCCTGGGCTGGCTGGCCGGGCTGCTGTACGCCGACGCGATCATCTCCCCGTCGGACACCGGCCTGATCTACACCAGCGTGACGGCGCGGATGTCCTACGCGATGGGGCGCAACCGCAACGCGCCACGGGGCCTCGCGCTGGTGAACAACAACGGCGTGCCGTGGGTCAGCCTGATCCTGGCGTGGGTGGTGGGCTGCATCTTCTTCCTGCCGTTCCCGAGCTGGCAGGCCCTGGTCGGCATCGTCACGTCGCTGACCGTGCTCTCCTTCGGCAGCGGGGCGATCGCGCTGCTGACGTTCCGCAAGCAGATCCCGCACCAGGAGCGCCCGTACCGGCAGGGCGGTGCGTGGATCATCGCCCCGCTGGCGTTGTTCTCGACCAACCTGATCATGTACTGGGCGGGCTGGGACCAGGTGTGGAAGATGATGATCGCGGTCGTGATCGGCTACGTGGTGCTGGCGATCTTCCACGTCGGCGGCGCGCTCAAGAACGCTCCGCGGCTGGACTTCGCGCACGGCTGGTGGACGCTGGTGTGGTTCGGCGGCATCACCCTGGTCAGCTACCTGGGCAGCTACTCGGGCGTCTCGGGCAAGCAAGCCGGGCAGGCCGACGTCTACGGGTTCGACGGCGGCCTGATCGCCAACGCCATCTTGACGATCGTCGTCCTGGCGTGCGCGTGGTACTGCCAGCTGCCCGGGCACCGGGTCGAGGAGATCCTCAACGAGCCCGAGGACCTGCTGGCTCCCGACGCCGCGGTGGCGCCCTCGGCCTGAGGTCGGCCCGCGAGTTGTCCGCGCGTGGCCACCGCGCGCGGTGGCCGAGCGCGGACAACTCGGGAGGCACGGACTTGCCACGCGGTGGGACCGGATGCGAGACTGCTCGG
>SCQZ01000394.1 GCA_004299665.1 Jatrophihabitans sp. | reverse complement strand
AGCGGGCCACAGAACGGCCGGGGGTACGCGGGGGGTAAGCGGACGGGCTTTCGCTGCGAACTTCGCCAGTGTCAGCCCCGCCGTGTGCGCAGCGGGAAATGCGAGAACCCGCAGGTCAGGGCGACCTGCGGGTTCTTGGTCGTGTGGTGGAGCTGAGGGGATTCGAACCCCTGACCTTCTCATTGCGAACGAGACGCGCTACCAACTGCGCCACAGCCCCAGTGCGCCGTACGCCGGCGCGGTGGGAAACGTTAGCACCAGGCCCGGCCACCGACCGAATCGGCCCGGGGATCCCCGAGTCGCCCGTCAGAACCCCCCGACTCGACCGTCAGAAGACCCGACTCAGCGGGGAGAAGTCCCGACTCGACGTCAGGAGTTGACGGCGCGCTGGTCGCCGCCGCCGTTGCGGGTCTGGCGGGCGGCGCGGTCGGCCTCGTCGGCCTCGCGGGCCAGCTGGGCGTCGGCGTCGGTGCGGCCCGAGGTCCACACGCCGGTGTCGTCGAGGGCGATGGTGCGGACGGTGCGGCGGGCGGCGGGCGGCTTGCCGACGTACGTCGGGAGCGTGACCGGCACCGGGTCCCACAGCGCCGGGTCGACCACGGCGGCCATCCCGGCGGAGGTGTCCGCCAGCGGGTCGGCCTCGTCGATGCCGTCCTCGACCGGCTCGCCGACCTCGTCCTCGAGCGGATCCTGGATCGGCATCCGGGCGGCCGGCTGCAGCGCGCGGCGCTCGCCCTCGACCATGATCCGACAGGTGACCAGCCAGGCGACCAGCAGGCCGGCGGGGATCGCGACGTACCACCAGTCGATGACGCGGAAGGCCGCGACGCCCGCGACCGCGAGGTTGGCGACCACGATCACGGCGAGCACGGTGCGGCGGCGCTTGGTGGCCCGCTTGGCAGCAGCCCGGCGGGCGCGCAGCTGGGCAGGGGTGAGCGCAGGCGCGGGCTCGGCGGGCGCGGCGACGGTCGCCTCAGCGGCCGGGCGACCGGGCGTCACGACGAGCCGGGCGCTGCGCCGGTCCACCGGCTCGCGGCGGGCCAGCACGCGCATCGTGTGGGAGAACCGGTCCACGGAGCGGCTGCGGGCCACGTCGTCGTGGTGACGGAGCGCCTTCGGGACGAGATAGACGGCCCACGCCACGGCGAGGGCGACGAAGATCAGTGCGCTCAGGTCCACAGGTCAGAGGTTAGGAGCGTTAGCGCAGCGGGCAGCGGATGTCCACAGGTGTGTCGCAAAATCACTCGTGTGACTGGTGTGGTCGGAGCCGGGCCAGCATCCCGTCCGGGCAGTCCTCGCGGGTGACGGCGTAGATCCGGTGGTCGCGCCAGGCCCCGTCGATGTGCAGGAACTTGGGTGCGTAGCCGACCTCGTGCAGGCCGAGCTTCTCGACGACGCGCAGCGAGTTGGAGTTCTCCGGCCGGATCGCGATCTCGATGCGGTGCAGGTCGCCGGCGCTGAAGCAGTGGTCGATGACCAGCGCGACCGCAAGTGGCATCACCCCGCGCCCGGCGTACTCACGATCGAGCCAGTAGCCGATCGAGGCGAACTGCGCGGAGCCCCGCACGATGTTGTTGACCGTCACCTGGCCCGCGAAGCGGCCGTCGACCTCGATCGCGAACGGGTACGTGGTGCCGGCGCGGGCCTGCCGGTGCAGCCGCCGCACCAGCGACCGGAACGTCGTCGGCCGGCCGTCCGCACCCGGGGGCACCGTGGCGTCCCAGGGCCGCAGCCAGGCGACGTTGCGGCGCCGGGCGTCCCGCCAGGCAGCCGCGTCCCGGGCGGCGAGCGGCCGGACCGTGACCTCGCCCGAGGTCAGCCGAGCCGGCCATCCCCTCAATGGTCGCTCCCGATGCTCTGCCTCAATGGTCGCTCCCCACGACCTGCTCGGCGGCGTGCACCAGCACCGGGCGGAGCACGGCGAGCCCGTCCTTCACGCCGCCGCGCGAGCCGGGGAGGTTGACGACCACGCACGAGCCGACCACGCCGGCGAGGCCGCGCGAGAGCACCGCTGTGGGCACGCCCTGCGCGACGCCGTACGCGCGGATCGCCTCCGCGATGCCGGGGATCTCGGCCTCCAGCAGCGCCCGGGTCACCTCGGGGGTGCGGTCGGTCGGGGTGAGGCCGGTGCCGCCGGTCGTGAGCACCACCCGCGCACCGCCCTCGACGGCGGCGGTGATCGCGGCGCCGACCGGCTCGCCATCCGGTACGACGACGGGCGCGTCGACCGTGAAGCCCAGCTCGCGCAGGAAGTCGATGATCAGCGGGCCGGTGGTGTCCTCGTAGA
>SCQZ01000393.1 GCA_004299665.1 Jatrophihabitans sp. | reverse complement strand
CCCGGGTCGGTGCGCAGCGTCCTCCAGTAGGCCAGCGCCGCCTGCCACTGCGAGCCGGTCGGCGCGTGCTCGCGACCTTCCAGGTAGGCGAACGTCGTCTCGTCCGGCGCGATCATCCCGGCCCGGGCGCCCCACTCGATGCTCATGTTGCAGACCGTCATGCGGCCCTCCATGGACATCTTCTCGAAGGTGCTGCCGCGGTACTCGACCATGTAGCCGGCGCCGCCGCCGGTGCCGGTCTTCGCGATCAGGGCGAGGATGACGTCCTTCGGCGTCACGCCCGCCGGCAGGTCGCCCTCCACCGTCACCGCCATCGTCCGCGGACGGTCCATCGGCAGGGTCTGGGTGGCCAAGACGTGCTCGACCTGGCTGGTGCCGATGCCGAACGCGAGGGCGCCGAAGGCCCCGTGGGTGGAGGTGTGCGAGTCCCCGCAGACGATCGTCATGCCCGGCTGGGTGATTCCCAGTTGCGGGCCGATGACGTGGACGATGCCCTGGTTGGCCGTCCCCATCGGGAACAGGCGCACGCCGAACTCGGCGCAGTTGCGGCGCAGCGTCTCGATCTGCGTGCGGCTGACGTCGTCCTTGATCGATGAGGTTCCGGCCAGCGGCAGGGTGTAGTCGGTCGGGGTGTTGTGGTCCTCGGTCGCGACCGTGAGGTCCGGACGGTGCAGCCGCCGCCCGGCGAGGCGCAGGCCGTCGAAGGCCTGCGGACTCGTGACCTCGTGCACGAGGTGCATGTCGATGAACAGCAGATCCGGTTCACCCGTGGTGCTGCGCACCACGTGGCCGTCCCAGAGCTTCTCCGCGAGCGTGGTGCCCATGCGCGTCCCCTCATCGATTGCTTCTCACATATCGAGATTCTAGTATCGCGATATGAGACAGGCTAGCACCGCCGCGGGCGGCAGCGGAATCGGCGTCATCGACAAGACGGTGGCGATCCTGGAGACGGTGGCCCGGTCGCCGTGCACACTCGCGGACCTGGTTGCGGGGACGGGC
Source organism: Jatrophihabitans sp. (assembly GCA_004299665.1). GTDB lineage: Bacteria > Actinomycetota > Actinomycetes > Mycobacteriales > Jatrophihabitantaceae > FW021-bin43. The sequence goes on along the minus strand of SCQZ01000393.1, from coordinate 8,598 downwards.
CTGCCTCGCGCCACCGCGCACCGGCTCGCCGTCGCGCTCGAGACCCACCGCATCCTGTCCCGGGACGCCGCCGGGCGCTTCCAGCTCGGGACGATGCTGGCCGACCTCGCCGTCGCCCTGCCCGACCCGCTGATCTCGGCAGCCGGGCCGATCCTCACCTGGCTGCGCGACGAGAGCGGCGAGAGCGCCCAGCTGTACCGGCGCGACGGCGCCGAGCGCGTCTGCGTCGCCTCCGTGGAGCGCACGCACGGCCTGCGCACGACGGTGCCGGTCGGGGCCAGGCTGCCGCTGACCGCCGGCTCCGGCGCGCAGGCGCTGGCCGCGTTCGCCGACGACCGGGCGGCACTGGTCGCGGCTGCCTCGTTCAGCGAGCGCACGCTGGGCGAGGTGCGCCGGCGCGGCTGGGCGCAGTCGGTCGGCGAACGCGAGGCGGGCGTGGCCTCGGTCTCCGCCCCTGTGGCGGGGTCCGGTCGGCCCGTCGTCGCGGCCGTGTCGATCTCCGGCCCGATCGAGCGGCTGGGTCGCACGCCCGGCCAGCGCTTCGGGCCGCTGCTGGTGACCGGCGCGCGGCGCCTCGCGGCCGCCCTCGGGTGAGCGAACCGGCCGCGTGGTGCGCCGCACGGGCGTGACCGGTCAGCGCCAGCCCTGGATCTCGAACCCCTCGCCGACGACGCACCGCTCGAGCAGGTCCGGTTGCTCCCGCAGCGTGCCGAGGCTGTGCGCCTGCAACGGCGCGTGCTCGAAGAAGGCCAGGTTGGCCGAGCGTTCGGGGGTGGTACGTGACCGGTAGACGATCCCGTGGCAGCGATCGCCGAACCACTGCGTCACGAGATCGGTGAGGCGCCGGCTCGCCTGCCAGATCTCGTAGGCACGTGCGGTGCTGACCTGGTCGTCCAGCCCCAGGGCGTCGAGCGTGTCGTCGCGCCGCAGGTCCAGGACCCGCACCGGGCCGGTCAGGTGGATCAACTGCAGTCCGAGGTGCGCGCGCGTCAGGCGCCGCCCCTCGCTGTCGAAGCGCTCACGCATCGCCGTACGCGCCGCGTCCGCCGCGTACCGGACGCGGGCGGTGCCGCGGGCGGAGTCGAAGCGCGAGCGCGGCGTCGGGTACGGCCGCCACGTCCAGCGTTCGGGAGGCGCGGCGTCGATGCGGTACCAGGACCGTCGCAGGGTGACCAGCCGCAGACCGGGCGGTCGCGACCGCGGCAGGCCCGCCGCGTAGCCCGGCTCGCTCAGAACCCGCCTCCGACGGCCCAGACGTAGTGCAGCGCGCGCTCGACGTCGCCGGCGGCGAGGATCTGCGCGATGCTGCGCCCGCCCTCCTCCGGGAGGGGAGTGCGCATGATCGGCTCTGCGGACCAGGCGTCCTCCCCCAGTTCGCGCAGGGCCGTGATCACGCGCGGCAGGCCCTCGACGGGCCTGCCGTCCCGGAACTGCCAGTCGGGGAACCACGCCCTGCCGGAGATCTGGATCGACATCAGGTTGCCCTTGGCGACCCGCTGCGAGACGGCCTGGCGGCTGATGCCGCCCAGCATGTCCGCCACCTGCGCCGTGCCGTACGCGCGGGCGCGCAGTTCGCGAAGCGACGCGACGACCCGGTGCGCGTTCAACGTCCTGGCCAGTTCGACCGTGGTGTCGTCCAGCGGCTCGGACGCGGGGTCGATCAGCAGCCGGAGCGTGGGCAGCACGCTGTCGGGCCGCTCCTCAAGACGCCTGCGGACGGCGGTCAGCACCGCATCGTTCCGCTGCCGGATGCTTGACGAACTTGACACGAGGCCAGCATATCACCTGTCAATCTCGTCAAGCGGTGCCCTCACCAGGACGTGGCGACGTAGGTCGTCTCCAGGTACGCGTCGATGCCCTCGTAACCGCCCTCGCGCCCCAGCCCGGACTGCTTGACACCGCCGAACGGGGCGGACGGGTCGGAGACCAGGCCCCGGTTCAGCCCCACCATGCCGACCTCGAGCGACTCGCACACGCGCAGTCCACGCGCCAGGTCAGAGGTGTAGACGTAGCCGGTGAGCCCCATCTCGGTGTTGTTGGCGATCTCCAGCGCCTCCCGCTCGTCCTTGACGGGGACGATCGGGGCCACCGGCCCGAAGACCTCCTCGGTGGCCGCGGCCGAGTCGCGCGGGACGCCGGTGAGCACGGTCGCCGGGTAGAAGAAGCCGGGTCCGTCGTGGCGCCGCCCGCCCAGGACCGCGGTGGCGCCGGCACCGAGAGTGCGCTCCACCTTGTCGGCGATGCCCTCCACCGCCCGCCGGTTGATCATCGGCCCGAGCTGGGTGTTCTCGTCGGTGGCCGGCCCCATCCGCAACGCCCCCATGCGCCGGGACAGCCGGGCGGCGAAGTCCTGCGCCACCGACTCGGCGACCAGGAACCGGTTCGCCGCCGTGCATGCCTGCCCGCCGTTGCGCATCTTCGCCACCATCGCGCCGTCGACGGCGGCGTCCAGGTCGGCGTCGTCCAGGACGATGAACGGATCGTTTCCGCCCAGTTCGAGCGAGGTGTTGACGATCCGGTCCGCCGCCTGGCGCAGCAGCGTGCGCCCGACGCCCGTCGACCCGGTGAAGGACAGCTTGCGCACCCGCGGGTCGCCCAGCGCCTGCGTGACGAGCTCGCCCGGACGGTCGGTCGTGACGACGTTCACGGTGCCGGCCGGGGCACCGGCCTCGGCCAGCAACTTGGCGACCAGCAGCGCGGTGAGCGGGGTGTCCTCGGCGGGCTTGAGCACCACCGTGCAGCCCGCGGCCAGGGCCGGGCCGATCTTGCGGGTCGCCATCGCGGCCGGGAAGTTCCACGGCGTCAGCAGCAGCGCGACGCCGACGGGCCGGCGGAAGGTCAGGATCCGGTTCGCACCCGACGGCGCGGTGCGCAGCGCCCCGTCGATGCGCACCGCCTCCTCGGAGAACCAGCGGAAGAACTCGGCCGCGTACGCCACCTCGCCACGCGCGTCCGCCGGCGACTTGCCCATCTCCAGGGACATCAGGTACGCCAGTTCCTCCGATCGGCTGCGCATCAGCTCGAACGCCGCGCGCAGCACCTCGCCGCGCTCCCGCGGCGCCGTCGCCGCCCACGCGGGCTGCGCGTCGGCGGCGGCGGAGATCGCGGCCGAGACGTCCCGCGCCGCGGCCCGGGCGACCTCGCAGATCTGCTCGCCGGTGGACGGGTCCAGGACGGCGAAGGCCCCGTCGCCCCCGTCGCACCAGTCGCCGCCGATGAACAGCCGGGTCGGGACCGCGTCCGGGAGTGTCATGGATGGTCGCCTCTCGCAGGAACCTGTGGTGTGCCGCCCAGCTTGCCACCGCGCCGCGCGACGGCGGTGCGTCACCCGCACGGCCGGCCGCGTGATCGGTCGATCGCGGCACCCGGGCACGTTGTGCGGCCCTCTATGCTGCCGCGCGTGGAGCAGTCGCAGGCGATCCGCGAGATCGAGCAGCTCAAGTACCGCTACCTGCGGCTGCTGGACCTCAAGCGGTGGGACGAGTTCGCCGACACCCTCACCGCGGACGTCGACGCCGGGTACGGCGAGCGGGTGCGGTTCGGCCGCCGCGACGAGCTCGTCGCCTACCTGCGCACCGCGGCCGGCCCGGGCGTCATCACCGTGCATCACTGCCACCATCCGGAGATCACCGTCGACGGCGACACCGCGCGGGGCACCTGGGCGCTCCAGGACACCGTGATCGTCCTCGAGCACCGCGTCCTGATCCGCGGCGCGGCGTTCTAGGAGGACGGCTACCGCCGCTGCGAGGACGGCCGCTGGCGCATCAGCCGCACCGGCTACGCGCGCACCTACGAGTCGACCGAGCCGTTGCCCGAGGGCTGGCGGCTGACCGCGAACGGCTTCGCCCCCTGAGCGTGGCGCCGGCCGGGCGCGCCGCAGCCGCTTCGAACATATGTTTGCTACCCTGGCCGGGTGCTGGCGTTGCAGGCGTCGCTGCTCGACCTGGACGACGCGCCCCGGTTCGCGCCGCTGCCCGGCGAGCTGCGTCGCACGGTGCTGGACGGCCCCGGGGGTTCGGCCGCCGGTGACGGCGCGGTCGGCGGCGCAGCCTGGTTCGACCTGCTCCCCGGATGGCTGACGGGGGCCGACGCCCTGTTCGAGCGGCTGCTCGCGGCTGTCCCGTGGCGCGCCGAGCGGCGGCCGATGTACGACCGCGTCGTCGACGTGCCCCGGCTGCTGTGCTTCTACGGCGAGGGTGCGCCGCTGCCCGATCCCGCGCTGCGGACCGCCAAGGCGGCCCTCGACGCGCACTACCGCGCCGAACTGGGTGAGCCGTTCGCCACCGCCGGGCTGTGCCTGTACCGGGACGGTCGCGACAGCGTCGCCTGGCACGGTGACCGCATCGGCCGCGGCGCCACCGCCGACACCATGGTCGCGATCGTGTCCCTGGGCTCACCGCGCCCGTTGCTGCTGCGGCCCAGGGGCGGCAGCACCGCCCATCGGCTGCGCCTCGGGCACGGCGACCTGTTCGTGATGGGCGGCAGTTGCCAGCGCACGTGGGAGCACGCGGTGCCCAAGGTGTCCGCCGGGTCCGGCGCGCGGATCTCCGTGCAGTTCCGCACCCGCGGGGTGCGCTGAGCGGCGCGGCCGGGGCCGCTCGCTCAGTGCTCGCGCCAGGCGGCCAGGTCGGCGGGGACGTCGAGGTCGGTGGGGACGGCGAGGTACGCCCTGGCCCCCTCGTCGGCGCCGGCGGCCGCGATCGCCGCCCGCCACCGTGCCGGCTCCATCACCGTCGGATGGCCGCGGGAACTTCCGTAGCGGGCGACGGTGATGCGCCCCGGCCGCCATGCGGCGACGACGGCGCGTACCCCGGCCTCGGTGACACCGGGCATGTCCGCCAGCAGCACCACGAGCGCCGTGGCGTCAGCGGCGGCCTCGACGGCGATGGCCAGGGAGGAGCGCATCCCGCGCTCGGGATCGGGGTTGGGAACCGGTTCGGCGCCGGACACGGCGACCCCGACGCGCACGACGGCGATCACCGGCTCGCACCCGGCGGCCCGCAGCACCCGGACCGCCCGGTCGACCAGGCGCTGCCCGCCGACGACGAGTTCGCCCTTCGGCACGCCCATCCGCGAGCCCGCGCCGGCCGCCAGGACCGCGCCCGCGACCGTCACCACGGCGGGCCGCCGGTGCGCGACTTGCGATCGCGGGCCATGCTCGAAGCATGCCGGACAGGTCCACCCTCGACACCCCCGCCGTGCTCGACAGCCCCACCGACGTCGCCGCCGCGCTCGACCGCGTCGGGTACCTGCCCGATCCCGGCATCGCGACCGCCGCGTTCCTCGCCATCCGCATGCAGCGGCCGTTGTTCCTCGAGGGCGATCCGGGGGTCGGCAAGACGGCCCTGGCCGTCGCGCTGGCGCAGATCACCGGCGCGACCCTGGTCCGGCTGCAGTGCTACGAGGGCATCGACGCGTCGCAGGCGCTCTACGACTGGGACTTCCCGCGGCAGATCCTGCACCTGCGGGCCGCCGGGGCAGGCGGTGGGGACGCCGGCGGTCCGGCATCGGGCGCCGACACCGAGGCGCTGGAGGCATCGCTGTACCAGCGCCGCTTCCTCGTCGCCCGCCCCATCCTGCAGGCCCTGGAGACGACGCCGTCGGTCCTGCTGATCGACGAGATCGACCGGGCGGACGACGAGTTCGAGGCGTTCCTGCTCGAGGTCCTGGCGGACAACGCGGTGACGATCCCCGAACTCGGCACCATCCGCGCCGAGCGCGCCCCGCTGGTGGTGCTGACCTCGAACCGCACCCGCGAGGTGCACGACGCGCTCAAGCGGCGCTGCCTGTACCACTGGCTGGCACACCCGCAGTTCGCCCGCGAGGTCGAGATCGTGCGCCGGCACGTCCCCGAGGCCGCCCAGCGGTTGGCGCGCGACGTCGCCGCCGTCGCCGGCGCGCTGCGCGACGCCGACCTGCTCAAACCGCCGGGCATCGCCGAGTCGATCGACTGGACGCGCGCGCTGCACGTCCTCGGCGCGCGGTCGCTGGACGCCGAGACCGCGACGGTGACGCTCGGAGCCGCGATCAAGTACCACGAGGACCAGGTCCGGGTGCAGCGCGACCTGCTGCCCGACCTGCTCGAGCGACTCGGCTGATCGGTGACCGCACCGCTCACCGTCCTCACCGTCCTCACCGGCTTCGCCCGCGCGCTGCGGGAGGCCGGGGTGGCGGCGGACGGTGCGCGGCTGACCACCGCCGTCGAGGCGCTGGCGGCCGCCGGGGCGGGTGAGCCCTACTGGCCGCTGCGGATCTCGCTGTGCGCCGAGCCGGACGACCTGCCCACCTTCGACGCCCTGTTCGACGCGTGGTTCCGATCCGCGCGCCCGCCGGTTCCGAACGTCCCGCGCGGCACGGCACGCCAGCTCGCCCTGGCCCGGCCGCTGCTGGCCGAGACGAACGCCGGGGACGGGGCGGACCCGGCCGACGACCCGCTGCGCACGGCGGCGGCCGGGAACGAGGTCCTGCGGCACCGCGACCTGGCCGAGCTCAGCGACGCCGAGCGCGATGAGGTGCACCGGCTCGTCGCGCTGCTGGCGCCGCGGGTGGGGACCCGGCGCAGCCAGCGGCGCCGGCCGGGGGGGCGGGAGCGGATCGACCTCGCCCGCACGGTGCGGCGCATGCTGCGCGACGGCGGCGAGCCGGGTGAACTGCGCTACCAGCGCCGCCGGCGGCGGCCGCGGCGCCTGGTGCTGCTGATCGACGTCAGCGGGTCGATGGCGCCCTACGCCGACTCGCTGCTGCGCTTCGCGCACGCGGCGGTGCGCGTCGCGCCGACCAGCACCGAGGTGTTCACGATGGGGACCCGGCTCACCCGCGTGACCCGGCAGTTGCGACTGCGCGATCCGCAGCTCGCGCTCGCGGCGGCGGGCCGGGCGATCCCGGACTGGAGCGGCGGCACGCTGCTCGGCGAGGCGTTGCGCGCGTTCTTGGACCTGTGGGGGCAACGCGGCACCGCCCGCGGCGCCGTCGTCGTGCTCGCCTCGGACGGCTGGGAGCGAGGTGACGCGCTGCTGCTCGGCGAGCAGATGGCGCGCCTGGCGCGCCTGGCGCACCGCGTCGTGTGGGTGAACCCGCACCGCGGCAAGTCCGGCTTCGCCCCGGTGACCGCAGGCATGATGGCAGCGATGCCCCACCTCGACGCCCTGGTCGCGGGGCACAGCTTCGACGCGCTACGCCAACTCGTGGAGGTGATCAGCAATGCGTGACGTCCTCGACGACGTCCTCGCGTGGTGGGAGTCCGGGGATCCGGTCGGTGTCGGCACCGTGGTCGGTACCTGGAAGTCCTCGCCCCGCCAGCCCGGCGCGGCCATGGCGGTCGGCCCCGACGGCACCGCCGCGGGCAGCGTGTCCGGCGGGTGCGTCGAGGGCGCCGTGTACGAGCTGGCCGAACTGGCCCGCGACGGCGCCGCGCCGCTGCTGCAGCGCTACGGGATCAGCGACGACGACGCGTACGCGGTCGGCCTCACCTGCGGCGGGATCATCGACATCTTCGTCGAGCGCGTGGATCGCGACGGGTTCCCCGAGTTCGGCGAGGTCGCGGCGGACATCCGGGCGGGCCGGCCCGTCGCCGTGGCGACCCTGATCTCCGGCGACGACGGCCGCCGGGGCCGGCGGATGGTCGTGCGGCCGGACGCGGTCAGCGGCTCGGTCGGCAGCGCCCGGCTGGACGAGGCCGTCCGCGACGACGCCCGCGGCATGCTCGAGCAGGGCCGCACCGGCATCGTGCGCTACGGGACGGACGGCGAGCGGCGCATGGACGACCTCGCGATCTTCGTCGCCTCCTACGCCCCCGACCGCACATGATCGTCTTCGGGGCGATCGACTTCGCCGCCGCCGTCGCGCGGGTCGGCTCGTTCCTCGGCTACTACGTGACGGTGTGCGACGCCCGCCCCACCTTCGCCACGAAGCGCCGCTTCCCGGATGCGGACGAGGTGGTGGTGGCCTGGCCGCACAAGTACCTCGCGAAGGCGCGGACCGACACCCGCACGGTCGTGTGCGTGCTGACCCACGACCCGAAGTTCGACGTACCGCTGCTGGAGATCGCGCTGCGGATGCCGCTCGCGTACGTCGGCGCGATGGGCGCGCGCCGCACCCACGACGACCGCGTCGCACAGTTGCGCGAGCGGGGCCTGACCGAGGAGGAGTTGGCCCGGCTGCACTCCCCCATCGGCCTGGACATCGGGGCCCGGACACCGGAGGAGACGGCCGTCTCTATCGCCGCCGAGTTGATCGGCGCGCGCTGGGGTGGCAGCGGCTCGCAACTGCGCGCCACCAGCGGGCCGATCCATCACTGACCGCTCGCGCTGTGAGGGCGATCACGATAGGTTCGGACAGGTCAGCGCTCCCCGGGTATGGAGGCCAGATGACCAAGATCGATCTCACTGTTGACGGCATGGCCTGCTCGGACGAGGTCGAGCCGCGCATGCTGCTGGTGCACTACCTGCGGGAGACGCTGGGCAAGGTCGGAACGCTCGTCGGCTGCGACACGAGCAACTGCGGAGCCTGCACCGTCGACCTGGACGGCATGAGCGTGAAGAGCTGCACGGTCCTGGCCGTGCAGGCCGACGGCGGCACGGTCACCACCGTCGAGGGCCT
>SCQZ01000392.1 GCA_004299665.1 Jatrophihabitans sp. | reverse complement strand
CGAGCAGGTTCGCCATGACGACGACCGGCGCCGTCATGGCGGTGGTGCCGAGGGGGTAGTCCAGGACCGCCCGCAGGTGCTGCTCGAACTGCGAGGTGCGCGCGCCCTCGATCGTCCAGTGCGCCGAGTTGTGCGGGCGCATCGCCAGTTCGTTCACGAACAACTCCCCGTCGGCGGTCTCGAACAGCTCGACGGCCAGCACCCCGGTGACACCGAGTTCGGAGGCGATCCGCAGCGCGAGCTGCTGCGCCTCCTCGGCGGATGCGGGCCCCGTTCCGGGCGCCGGGGCGATGACCTGCACGCAGATGCCGTCCCGCTGCACGGTCTCCACGACCGGCCAGGCCGCCGCCTGGCCGAACGGCGAGCGGGCGACGACGGCGGCGAGTTCGCGGGCGATCGGCACCCGCTGCTCGGCCAGCAGCGCCGTCCTCGACGCGAGCGGGCCTGCCGCGTCGTCCGGCGAGTCGACGATCCACACACCCTTGCCGTCGTACCCGCCGCGGATCGCCTTGAGGACCAGCGGCCAGCCGGCCGAGGCGGCGAACGTGGCGAGCGCGCAGGCGGGGTCGTCCGTCGCGGTCAGGTCGACCCAGCGCGGGCACGGGATGCCCAGCTCGCCGAGCCGGCGCCGCATGGCGGCCTTGTCCTGCGCGAAACGCAACGCCCCGGCACCCGGTTGGACGTTGACCCCCTCCGCCGCGAGCGTCGCGACGTGCTCGTTGGGCACGTGCTCGTGGTCCCAGGTGAGGACGTCGCACCCGGCCGCGAAGGCGCGCAGGTCCGGTAGCGAGCGATGATCACCGACGACGACGTCGTGCGCGACCAGGGCCGCGCCGTCCTGCGCGGAGGCGGCGAGGATCCGCAGCGACTGGCCGAGCGCGATCGCGGCCTGATGCGTCATACGCGCCAGCTGCCCGGCGCCGACCATGCCGACCACCGGCAGTCCGGTCCGGGCGTCCACGGGGCACGAGCCTAATGAATGTCAACCGGCTGAGCATCGGGCACCATCGGTGGCGCCGGGCGGTACCGTGGACTGCCGTGGCCCTGCTCTCGGTGGCGGGATTGCGTAGCTACGTGCGCAACTCCTGGCGGATCCTGCTCAAGGAGATCACCGCGTTCGGAGCGGTCGGCCTGGTCAGCCTGGTCATCGACCTGGGTCTGTACAACCTGCTCGCCCCGCACGGCTGGCTGAAGGCCAAGTTCGTCTCGACGATCGTCGCGACGACCTTCGCGTACTTCGGCAACCGCTACCTGTCGTTCTCGCACCGGGCGCGCACGAGCATCGGGCGCGAGACGTCCTTCTTCTTCGGCATCAACATCATCGTGCTGGTGCTGTCCGAACTGGTGCTGGCGCTGTTCGCCTACCCGTTCAACCAGCGCAGCGACCACCTCGTCATGAACATGGTCAACCTGCTGACGATCGCGCTGGGCACCGTGTTCCGGTTCTGGGCCTACAAGCGGTTCGTGTTCCTGCACCCGGATCGGGTGCATCGCCGCGAGGCGGACCTGGCACTGGAACTGGCCGAGTGAGGCGTACCGGCGCGGGCCGGTGAGCGCTCAGTCGCCCTCGCCGATGTCGGTGGCGTAGGCCTCGAAGATCAGGTCGGCGCCCCGCTGGCGGTGACGTACCAGCGCGGCGAGCAGGTCGGTCGCGCGCTCGCGGATGCCGTGCACGTCCTCGTCGGCGACCGGGGCCTCGGCGTCGACGAGACACACGTGCAGCGCGTCGGCGATCAGCGCGTGCTGGTCGGTGAGCGCCGCGACCGCGTTGGCCAGCCGCAGATCACCGGCCAGGATCGCCTGGTGCAGCCCGCCCGGCCCCTCGGTGACGGCGATGTGTTCGCGGAAGTCGTCGGCGACCTCCGCGAGCACGGCGCGCACCCGTTCGCCCCAGATCAGGGGCCGGCCGACGGCGGGCGCGGCGAGCGCGCGCTCCAGCGCGTCGAGTGATTCGCGCAGTTCGGCCCGCCGCCGGCGCACCTGCTCGAGTTCGGACCGGGCCAGGACCTCGGGTTCCATCGGCGACCCCTCTCGCAGGTGACGGGATCGTTCCCATGGTGGTATGCCGGGACCGGATCGTCCAGCCCTGGCCGGAGTGTCCCCGGTCCGGGATTGACATATGTCGAACACGAGTTCGATAGTAGACGGCATGCTCGACGTCGCGGTCCACACGCTCGACGGACGCACCGCGGTCGACCTCGGGCGCCGGGGCGCACCCCCGCTTCCCGTCGATCCCGCCCTCGCGCCGCTGCTGCCGGACGGGCTGCCGCGAGGCGGCACCGTCGCCGTCACCGGGTCGATCTCCCTGCTGCTGGCGCTGGTGGGAGCCGCCTCGGCCGACGGCGCGTGGTGCGCGCTGGTCGGCTTCCCCCACATCAGCGCGGAGGCCGCGACGGAGTACGGGGTCGTGCTGGAGCGGTTGGCCGTCGTGCCCGATCCCGGTGCGTCCTGGCCCACGGTGCTGGGGGCGCTGGTCGATGCCGTGGACGTCGTCGCTGCCCGGCCGCCGCGGGCGCTGGCCCCGGGTGAGGTGCGCCGGATCTCGGCCCGCGTCCGTACCCGCGAGTCGGCGCTGATCGCCTTCGGCGGGTGGCCCGGCGCGCAGGTGTGCCTGGCCGCGCGGGCCGGACCGTGGACCGGGATCGGAACCGGAACTGGCCGCCTGCGGGCCCGGCAGGCGTCCGTGACCGCCCGGGGCCGGGGCGCCGCGGCACGCGAGCGGACCGTGCACCTGTGGCTGCCCGGCCCGCAGGGGGCCGGTATCGCCGCCACGACACCGGGCTCCGAACCGCGCGGCGGATGGCCCGGCGATCTCGCCCCGGTCATCCCCCTCGCGGACGTCCCCCTCGCGGGCTGAGGAGCGCTCCATGCCGTCCCTCCCCCGGGTCTCCCGCGACTTTTCCCCGCTGCCGACCGGATCCAGGGCCCCCAACCGGTCGTGCGGGGGGAAAAGACACCCGGGCAGGGGCCGGCACCCGGGCAGGGGCAGGCACCCGGGCAGGGGCAGGCACCCGGGCGGGGGGCGGCACCCGGGCAGGGGCCGGCACAGGGGCCGGCACCCGGGCACACCCGGGGAAAAGACACCCGGGTGGCGAGGCGGGCCATGACCGCGCCCCGGATGATCTGCATCTGGTGCCCGGACTGGCCGGTCGCCACCGCGCGCATCGCCGCCGGGCTTCCCGTCGACGCGCCGATCGCGGTGATCGCCGGCGCGACCGTGCTCGCCTGTTCCCATGCCGCCCGCGAGCGGGGCGTACGCCGCGGCCAGCGACGGCGCGAGGCCCAGACGCGGTGCCCCGACCTTGCCGTCCTCCCCCGCAACGAGGCAGCCGAGGCGCGAGCCTTCGAGCCGCTGGCCTGCGCGCTGGAGGCGATCGCGCCCGGTGTCGAGATCACCCGCCCCGGGCTGGCCGCGATCGGCGCGCGTGGTCCGACGCGGTACTTCGGCGGGGAATCTGCGGTGCTGCACGCGCTCTCGCGCGCGATCGCCGACACCGGCGCCGCCGTGGCCGCAACGCTCGGCGACACCACCGGCGCCACCGGCCGGCCCCGCCTGCCCGCCGCCAACGCCGCCAACGCCGCTAACCCCGCTAACCCCGCTAACCCCGCCAACCCCGCCAACCCCGCCAGCCCCGCCGGAGCCACCAGCCCCGCCGGCGCCGCCAAGATCGGAAGAGC
>SCQZ01000391.1 GCA_004299665.1 Jatrophihabitans sp. | reverse complement strand
ACGTCGCGGTCATCACCGACTCGACCGCACACCTGCCGGCCGGGTCCGCCGCCGAACTCGGCATCACCGTCGTGCCGTTGCGGGTGACCCTCGGCGGGCAGACCTTCACCGACGGCGTCGACGTCCTGCCCCGCGACGTCGCGAAGGCGCTGCGCGACAGGCTCGCGGTGACCACGTCACGTCCGTCGCCGGGGGAGTTCGCGGCCGCCTACCGCGCGGCCCTGGACGCCGGCGCGTCCAGCGTCGTCTCGGTCCACCTCGCCTCGCGGCTGTCGGGCACCTGGGAGTCGGCCACCCTCGCCGCGCAGGACTTCGGACACGGCGTGGTGCGGGTGATCGACTCGCGCTCCACCGCGATGGGGCTCGGGTTCGCGGTCCTGGACGCGGCCCGGCTCGCGGCCGACGGCGCGCCCGCGTCCGCCGTGCAGCAGGTCGCCACCGACACCGTCGACCGCACCCGGGTGATGTTCTACGTGGACACCCTCGAGTACCTGCGCCGGGGCGGGCGGATCGGGACGGCCGCGGCGCTGTTCGCGACCTCGCTGTCGGTGAAGCCGCTGCTGCAGATGGTGGAGGGCCGCGTCGTCGCACTGGAGAAGGTGCGCACCTCCGCCAAGGCACTGGCGCGGTTGGTGGCACTGACCGCCGCGGCGGCGGGCAACGGCCGGGTCGACCTGGCGGTGCACCACCTGTCTGCTCCGGAGCGGGCGGCCGCCGTCGCGGCGCAGTTGCGCGACGCGATCCCGGATGTCGGGGAGCTATACGTGTCCGAACTCGGTGCGGTTCTCGGCGCGCACCTGGGGCCGGGGGCGCTGGGGACGGTCCTGGTCCGGCGGTGACCCCGCCTCGCACCAGCGGGTCCAGGCGTAGGTCAACAGGGCCGCACCGGCCAGCACGACCGGGCCGCGCCAGTCGCTCTCCCAACCGTGGCCCGCGGGGGTGATCATGACGGTGAACCCGACCGTCGCGGCCACCAGGACGGCGACGACCGGGCGCGCCAGGCCCACCAGGGCGGCGACGGCGATGCCCCAGCAGAAGTACCAGACCTGCACCGACGGCGCCAGGGCGGCAGCGATCGCCAGCGCGATGGCCAGGCAGGCGAGGGCGTCGCGCCCGCGCAGCGCGCGGACCCACAGCACCGCCGCGGCGATGACCATCACGGCCTCGCCGGCGGTCCGGAACGCCTTCATCGTGCCGTCGAGTACCCGCAGCCCGGTCGTCGACCCGGTGAGCAGCTTGACCAGCATCGCGAGGCCGCTCGGCAGGGACAGCCAACTCACCCACTTGGCACCGGGGCCCACGTCACCCACCCAGCCGAAGCCGAGACCGCACGCCGCGGACAGGACGCCGACGGCCAGGAGCGCGCCCGCCGCGGCGATGAGACAGGATCTGGCAATCTGTCGCAGCACCGGCGGGTGACCGTTGGCCTGCAGCCATACCGGGACCAGGAACGGCACGGCGAGGGCGGCCGGGGACTTGATCAGCAGCGCCAGCCCGAGGACGGCCCCGGCGGCCCCCAACGACCACGGTGACGCCCGACGGGCCAGGACCAGGGCGACCAGGATCAGGGCGATCATCAGCAGGTCGTTGTGGCCGCCCCCGAGACCGAGCACGAGCAGCAACGGGTTGGCCAGCCCCAGCCACAGCGCACCCGCGGCCCGGCGTCCGGCAAGGCGCGACACCGCCCACACGCCGATCAGCACCGCGGCGAAGGCCGGCAGTCGTAGCAGCATCACGGCGACCACGGGGTGCCCGTCGCTGATCCACGCGGCGAACTGGGACAGCCGCAGCCACACCGGCCCGTACGGCGCGGGGGTGCTCTTCCAGATACC
>SCQZ01000390.1 GCA_004299665.1 Jatrophihabitans sp. | reverse complement strand
CCGACTCCTCGATGCTGCAGACCTGCCCGGGGGCGGCTCACCGCAACTCGCTATCACCCTCACCCCGCTCATGGGTCTGATCAAGGGCTCTATCGGGCCCGACTTCGTCATCCCGTGCGTCGACTTCGAACTCGACGTCACGTTGGCTTCGACCGCTCGCGCCGCGATCGCCGACTGCCAGCGCATGGTTTGGACAGGCTCACGATGGGTCATCGGCCCCGGACCAGAACCGGCTGGGCCACCGTCCGCGTGGCCGGACACCGACGCGGCCATCGGCGCCGGTTACAAGGACCTCCGACATGCATGACACGACGCTCGCGTTCGACATCCCGATCATCTCGCCGATCCTGTCCTGGCTCGGGGGAGAGGCCAGCGACGCCCTCGCCGACGTATGGAAGTCCGCCATGACCGCGCTCTGGTCGGCCGGGTGGTGGGTCATGAAACTGGCGTTCCGGCTCATCGACGCGTTCACCACGCCCGATCTGTCGGCGCGCGGACCGATGAGTGCCGTGCTGCCGACGACGTTGTGGATCGGCGTCACGGTGGCCGGCCTCATGCTGCTCGTCCAGATCACGGTCGCGCTGATCCGCCGGGACGGGCAATCCCTCGGGCGGGTGCTGATCGGGATCGCGCAGTTCGGCCTGGTGTGGGTCGGCTACCTCGGGGTCGCCTCGGGACTGGTCGTCGCCACCGACGGGCTGACGAAAGGGCTCCTGGAGGCGCTGCTCAACGTCCATCAGTTCTCGCAGGTCGACCTCAGCGCGGGCGTCGTGATCAAGTCGGCCGTCGTCGCGACCGCCCTCGGGGTGGCCTCGCTGTTCCTGCTTATCCCGGCCAGCTTCTTCTACGTCATCGTCATGCTGGTTCGCGAGGCCGCGATCATCCTGCTCGTTGCCACGGCACCGATCTCCGCAGGCGGACTGCTCGCGGACACCAGCAAGGTGTGGTTCTGGAAGACGCTGCGCTGGTTCATCGCCTCGCTGCTGATCGCGCCCGTGATGGCGCTCGTGCTCGGCGTCGGCTTCAAACTCGCCGTCGGGGTCGTCTCCTCCAGCGGCGACATCGACTCGGCGATGACGGGCATGGCGGTCGTGTCATGCGTGCTCGTTGCAATCGGCGCGGTGTGCCCGCTCATCCTTTTCCGGCTGCTCGCGTTCGTCGATCCCGGTACGGCGTCGGGTGCGGCACTGCGCCAGTCGTGGGCGGACTCCGGCGGTCTGAGCGGTGTGCTGTCCGGCGGCCACGGTGCGGGCGCGACATCGGCGGCGACCCGGGAGGACGGAGGAGGGCGTGCTCAGGGCGAGGCTGCGGCCGAGGGTCAAACGCAGTCCCGCCTGTCGACGGCCCTCGGCGCCTTCGGGACCGGCGTCCAGGTCGTCACCCGCATCGGCACCAAGGCTGCAGACCTGGGCTCCGACGTGCTGGTCGGCGCCGGTGTCGGCCACGCCGGGTACGCGATGACCCCGACCGACGAGCGGCTGCAGACAAGGCATCGGGTGCAACCGGCAAGCTCGGCAACAAGCGACGGTGATGACGCTGGGCGCGCCCCGGCGGACCGCACGACGCCCACGGAGCCCGTCGAGCAGACGCCACCCGGGCTCAACGGGCATCCACCGGCGCCGCCCGTGCTGGGCGCCGGGGCCGAGGGAGCGGCGGGCGAAGCCGGAGCAGCGGGTGCTGCATCAGGGGCGGCGGCACTGTGACAGGCACGATCCGCTACGGCGACTGGACGCCGGATCGGCACGGCTGGTTCCTCGGCCTGTCCGCGGGACAGTGGGCCACCGTGCTGGCTGGCGGCCTCCCGGCGCTGGTCGGCGCCGGTTCACACCGGTGGCTGTTTGCGCTGGCGTGGCTGCCTGTATGGGTGGTGCTGTCCCTGTTGGCGGTGATGCCCGTCCGTGGCCGGCCTGCAGCGCGATGGCTGGTGGATGCGATCTTGCACGCCATCGGCGCCGTCACCGGATGGGCGAACTTCCAGTCCAAGGTCGCCACCGGGCACGCCGACGACCTCGCGGAAGCGGACCTTCCGGGGGTCCTCGCCGGTATCCGGGTGCACGACGGGCCGCCGACGGGCCCGCACCTGCGGCGACCAGCGATCGTGCAGGACTGCGCGAACCGGACATGGGCGGTTGTCGCCAGGATCTCGCACCCGGGGATCGGGCTGACCGAGCCGGGGGAGCGGGCACGCATGGCTGCCGGGTTGTCGGAATTATTGGAGGCCGTCGCTGCCGCGGAACTCGTCTCGACAGCGGCGCTCCAGGTTCGGGCGGTGCCGGACGACGGCGCCGAGCGTGCCGCATGGCAGCGGCGCAACCTCCGTGCGGATGCACCCGACGTCGCGCTGAGCGTCACCACAGATCTTGCCGATCTAGTGGCGCGGACGGGTGTGCGCCATGAGGTGTTCCTGACGCTCGTGGTGCCGGAGCAGCGCCTCGGCCGGCAGGCTTCGGACGCGGGCAGTGGGGTCGACGGGCGAGCTCGCGTCCTTTACGGGGCGATGGCGGAGGTCGAAGCTCACCTGCTCGGCCCGGTCGGCTGCGGCGCGGTCGAATGGCTGGACTCCCCGCGCCTTGCGGCCGCGATCCGGACCGGGTTCGCACCCGGCGAGCGCGCGTCGCTGATCGGTGCCGAACCAGACGGTCGGGACGATGCGGCGTCAGCGCTGCCGATCGCGGCCGCCGGCCCGTCGTCGGCTCCGGCGCCGGAGCGGCGCTGCTACGTCCATGACGCGTGGGCGACGGTGACGTGCGCAGTACTGCTACCCGACCAGGGCGCGATCATGGGCGCCCTCGCGCCGGTCTTCACGCCCACTCAGACCAACGAGCGCCGCAGCGTCACCGTCTTCTACGAACCGATGCCACGCCGCCGCGCTGACCGTCTCGTCGGCCGGGATTCGATGTCCGCGGGGACGGCCGCGGAGATGCGCGCGCGCCTGGGGTTCCGGTCCCGCGCCGCGCACCGACGCGACGCCGCACGCGTCGAAGGGCAGGACGTGCGCCTCGCAGAGGGCAGGGCGCTGGTTCGGGTCGCCGTCGTTGCCGCCGTCACCGTCCCGTCGTTCTGGTCGGTACTCGACCACGGGCGACGACTGGAGTCGTCCATTCGCGCGTCAGGGTTCACGCCGCTGAGGCTGGATCTTGCCCAGGATTCAGGGTTCGCCGCCGCCTGCGTGCCGCTCGGCGTGGCGCTGCCGCGCCAACGGCGACGTGGATGAGGTCCGTCCACGCCGGTGGATGAGCGGTTGGAGGAGCCGGACGCGGACCGTGCAGGCCAATACATCAACTCCGCGGAGGTCTTGATGCCTCAGTTCGTACGGACCCGCGTCGGCACACTGCCGGTCACGCCGCGGCCGGTGCGGCGGTGAACCGCCGACCCTCGGGCCGGGGACTCGCGCAACTCGCAGCCGACTTCGGGCAGGAACTGCCGAGGTCCCCGTCGCCGCAACCGCCCGTAATGGAGCCCGACCCGTTCACCACTCTCGTATCGCGGCGCGGCCACCGCCAGCGCGGCACGGGCTGGGCGGCCGTTCTCGCGCCGCTTCCCGTATGGCGGATGACGAGCGAGCAGGTCGGCGGAGTGTGGCCGCTCATCGCCGCAGACAACCTCGAGCCGACCGGAGCGCTGATGGGCATCGACTGGCTCTCCGGTGGCGCGTTCTATGCGGACCCGATCGGCTGGACGCTCAGCGGTGTTCCCGGGGTCACCAACCCGAACGTCATGATCTTCGGCGCTCCCGGCCAGGGGAAGTCCGGCACGGTCAAACTGTTCTGCCTGCGGATGATGGCCTTCGGCTACCGCACGCTCATCCTCGGTGACGTCAAGGACGAGTACGAACCGCTGTGCCGCCTGCTCGGCCTCGAGCCGTTCGCGATCGGGCATGGCCTGCCGGCGCGGATCAACCCGCTCGACTTCGGTCCGCTGGGCGAGGGCTGGCGGTGGCTTCCCGCCAGGCAGGCCAAACACCGCGCCGCAATCGTCTTCGGCCGCTGGCTCTTGCTGATCCGCGGACTCGTCGGTTCCCAGCACGTCCCCTTCTCGCCGAGCGACGAGACGGTCATCGCCACGGTGTTGCGCGAACTCACGGGGTACGGCTCCGGTGCCAGCGAGCTGCGCGAGGTCACCGTCCCGCAGGTGTGGGGTGCGCTGGACGAGCCCGCGGAGGCGCTCGTGCGCGAGTGCCGGTACCAGAACCGGAGGCACTTCCTCGACGCCACCCGGGCGGTCCGCGACGCGCTCGGTGCGTTGGTCAAGGGCCACCTCGCCGGCCTGTTCGACGAGCGCACCACCGTCGACATCGACTGGAAAGCACCGATTCAGTCGCTGTCGCTGAGCCGGCTCGAGGCGCTTGGAGACGAGGCGGTGGGCGTGGCGCTGACCTGCCTCAACTCATGGGGACGCGGCATGACCCAGGTCGCGGAGCCGGGTGACCTGCGCATCGTGGTGCGCGACGAGGCATGGAAGCAGATGCGCCTGGGCGTCGACGCGGTGAAGTCGCTCGACGCCGACCTGCGGCTGTCCCGCCGCGACGGGTGCGTTCAGATCGTCGCGGCTCACAAGCCGTCGGACATGCTCACCGTCGGCGACGACGGCTCGCAGGCGGTTGCTATCGCTAAGGACCTGCTGCATCTGTGTGCGACCAAGGTCCTCCTCGGCCAGGACGAGAAGGTCGGCGCCGAACTGTCCGCGATGCTCGGGCTGCAGCCGATGACGGGGCACGTCGTCACCGGCTGGGCCACGGCGGCGAAGGGGCGCGCGCTCTGGTTGGTCGGCAACCGAGCGTTCAAGGTCCAGACGATCTGTTTACCGGGGTTCGACGACGCCGTCTTGGACACCAACTCCGCACTGGTTGCGAGCTGACCATGGCCGCGCAGACGAGCACCACCACGGCTGCCGGCGCCAGTCTCGCGCTGCCTGTTGCCATTCCAGCCGTGGGTTGCGTCGCGATCCTGCTCGGCATCCTCGGCGGCGGCGCCGTGAGCGCTCCACCCGCGTACGGGTGCGCCGGCGGCGGAGCGGCCCAGACCGTCGCCGGGTTGCGCCTGGACGCCGAGCAGATGGGCAACGCCGCGACGATCACGTCGGTCGCCGCTTCGCTGCGACTGCCCGCCTACGCGAGCACCGTCGCGCTGGCCACCGCCTACCAAGAGTCACGCCTGATCAACTCGACTGCCCAGTCCGACCACGACTCCGAAGGCCTGTTCCAGCAGCGCGTCTCCATCTACACGGCGGCGGTAGCGTCCAATCCCGTCAGAGCGACAACCGCGTTCCTCACGCGGCTCGTGCAGGTTCCGGGGTGGCAGGCGATCCCTCTGACAACTGCTGCCGCTGCCGTGCAACGGCCGCGGGAGGACCTGCGCGACGCGTACGCCCAATGGGAGCCGCTCGCGCAGCAACTCACCGCGCTGTTGTGGCCGACCGCTGCCGCCACAACAGCGGGAGCGCCGGTGTCCGTCGCGTGCCCGCCGGATCGGCCGCTGGCCGGCCCGTCGGCGGACAACGTTGCGGGAACCACGACCGTCCCGTCCGGCCTCGTCATCACCGGCACCGCCAAGGGGCGGGCGGCGGTCCGGTTCGCCCTGGCCCAGCTCGGCAAGCCGTACGTTTTCGGCGCCGCCGGCCCGGACGCGTACGACTGCTCCGGGCTCACGACGGCAGCCTGGGCGAGCGTCGGTGTGGCGCTGCCGCACTGGACGGTAAGCCAGTCCCAGGCCGGCACACCGGTCGGGATCGGCAATGCGGTTGGTGGCGATCTCGTCTTCATCCCTGGCTCGGACGGCACCGCGCAGGCGCCCGGGCACGTAGGCATGGTGGTCGGGTACGTCGCTCGCGCCGACGGCCCCCACCTGTACCTGTTACAGGCGCCGATGACCGGCGTGCCGGTGGAGCTCACCGAGGTGAGCCAGTGGTCCGGCCAGATCGTCACCGTCCGCCACATCGCATAGCCGCTCGAAGGAACGGAGGAGCACCCGTGTATCCGGATCGACGCGAACACGATCCCGATCCGATGGGGCGTGGGTGGGAGACCGCTCTGGTGGCGGTGTCGGTCGCGGTGATCGCCGCAGCCCTCGCCGCCCTCGCTGGTCAGGGGCTGGCCGCGTCGCTCTTCGGCGGCGGATGGGTGTGGCCGCCCGGAACCCGTGCCGATCTCGTCCGCGCGCTGGGCGGTCTGCTGCGTGGCCGACCTGGCGTCAGCCTGGCCATCACCGATGCCGCAAAGCTGCCCGGCACGGCCGCCGTCTACATCTGTGTCGCTCTCGCCGAGATCATCACGGCGACACTGGTAACTGCTGCCGGCGTCACCTGGTCGCGCTACCGGCGTCCCCGCGACGCTCGCCGCGGCATGGCCACCCGCGCGGAAGCGCTCCGAGTGCTGGGCACCATCGAGCTGCGACGCGCGCAGCCAATCATCCGTCCCGACCTCGAGCGGCAGCCGTGAGATTCCAGGCGCGGGAGGTGGGCTGGCGCATCGGCCGGTCCGAGGTGCCGCACGGCGTCGAGCTGTGGTCGCGTTTCGACCGGACGACCGGGGTGTTCGGCGCGCAGGGCTCGGGCAAGACGCTCGACCTGCTCGCTCCTGCGCTGCTCGCGCACGGCGGCCCGGCGCTGGTCACCCTGACCAAGCTCGATGACCTGCTGCTCACGGTCAGCCGTCGGCGCGCTGGCGGCCGACCGGTCGCTGTGCTGGATCCGTTCCGGACGGCACCAGGGATCGAGGAGCTCGTCTGGGACCCGATCGACGGCTGTGTCGACCCGATGGTCGCCGAGCGGCGGGCAAAGGCATTCGCCGCGGGCACGG